>NZ_FNNG01000020.1 GCF_900106765.1 Tepidimicrobium xylanilyticum | reverse complement strand
ATCCATTTTCATCTATGTATTTTACGATAGCATCAAATAGTTTAGATTCTTTTTCATTTAGCATGGTCATTCCCCCTTTAAACATATTATATACGAACGTAAGTTCTGTGTAAAGGGATTAAATAAAAAAGGTAGGATTTTGCTTCCCTACCTCTATTTATACCATATATAATTCTGATCTCTCTACATTCTTAGGGAACATTTGATAGTTTAACAAGGAAAAATCAAAATCATTAACAATGATATTTTTAATCTTTTTCATATTAGCCAATAATTTTTACAAGTATTGCTGTTATTACAGATGTAATTATTGGAGCCATAATATATGATTTCCAAAAACTACTCCTTTTATCTATATTATCAACATCTGTTTTTATTTCTCCGACTTCTCTATTTAGCTTATTTAAACTATCTATTACATTATCTAGTTTATTACTTAACATATCTATTTTCTTATCATATTTATCATCTAACTTAACTAAATGATCCAAAATTCTATCTATATCCATATTATAACCTCCAAATTGGGTGGAACTATTTAAAGATTCCTCATATAAATTATATATGTCTTTAACACATTTTATGTACCCAGCATTATAAAATCCATTAAGTAACAACCTAAGTGATTTATTGTCCAAGATATACACTTGACTAGAATCTTTATTATAAGTTACATATTTATAATCCATATTATTTTTTACTATATATTCTTCTACAGTAGCCATTAATTATTCCTCCAATAAATTAAGGCTTTTTAAGAAATTATCACTAACGTTTATTTCTCCAAAGTTTTCTTCATATTGTTTAATATTTTTTTCAAGAATCATATTAAATATTTTTGCATGTTGAGGGCTCATCACAAGCCTAACGAAGTTAATAGAATCAGCACCTTGACCATCAAAACTGGGATACTGTTCTCTAAAAAGAAATTGAAAATCATAATAACCAAATGCTAAGTTTACGGAATTAGTATACACAGTAAAAACATCTTCATTTTTTAGCTCCATTATATCATTAATTTGAGCATTTTGATCGTTAGTTTTAGCATTATCCTGATTCATTATATTGTTACCCCCTTTCCCAACTTATATATACAATACGATACAAAATAAATAAATCCTTTTTTAATTTTGCGACATTTACTGACATAAGAAAAAAACCAGGGTTTACTCCCTGGAAAGATACTTAATTCCTTATAGGTAGTCTAGTAATTCGCAATGGCTGAAAAATTTGGAACAGATGAAATAGAAGCGTTTTAGCTCCTTAAAGGTATGCTAGTAACTTGTGCATATAAATTCAAATCATTAGATGCAACAACATTTCAATTCCTTATAGGTAGTCTAATATTAATACTATATATTTTTTGTTTTTTGTCAATTCATTTTATTCCACTAAAAAAGAGACAGGATTTTAGTTCCTACCTCTTGGATATGTATTATATATTTTAAAAACATAAAAAACAACTCGTTTAGATCAATGAGTGTTTTTATATATAAAACATGGTACCAATGCAACGGCTGTCAATACAGACAGCTTATGCTTACGAACTTTAGCACATTGCATTGGGGTTTACCCATTAAAATCTTTATTCATTGAAATATTATAGAACACATAACTGTAATAGTATATTATACTAAATTATTAATAATGTCAATAATTTTTTGCGAATGCGAAAAGATTCATTGTTAAATATTATACAACTTTCATTTTTCCAAACTTACTTCTAGGAAATTCTTCTATAGCATTTATTTTACTAGAAATAATGTCATAATAAGTTTTATTGTTATATTCATAATACAAGTAAATAGCATTTGCAACATAATCTGCTGCTTGTATTATATACCCATTTTTGCATCCGAATTAATATATTGAACACCTAAATCTAATTTTAAAAGTCTCTGATAATTTAAGTGTATTTTTATGTAATCTGCAAATGAATTAAGAGATTTTACTTTTATTGTTCTATTGTCCAATTTTAATTTAATTTTACTATTACTATCTTTTTTAGTAATAATATCATCTAATAATAATTTAATTAAATAATTATAAAAACAATTTTTATCATCAAGTAAATCAGGATACACATAATGCAAGTCAGCTACAATATATGATATAGAAATATATTTTGAAACAATGCACTCTAATATATGATGTTTTAAAGCTGGATAAGCATTTGAAGCTTTTATCTCATTACTACCGCATTTAATTTCAGGAAATATATTCTTGGCTTGCCCCATTTTTTCTTCATAATATTATGAACAGATTTCTCATTATATGTATCTACACAAGCTATAACAAAATATCTACCATCTGAGCCTAGATTCCCAGATTCATCAAATGCTATTGTTCGTATCCTCTGTTCTGGCAACTCATTTTACCTCCAATTTTTTACTTTAATAACTGTATATTATGATAATATTATACCACATTATGTCAAAAACTTTTTCTCAATAATACAAAATATAATATCAAATAAAAAAGGCCAGGCATTTCACCTGGCCTCTATCATACACTATTT
The DNA here is from genome assembly GCF_900106765.1 of Tepidimicrobium xylanilyticum. Lineage (NCBI taxonomy): Bacteria > Bacillati > Bacillota > Tissierellia > Tissierellales > Tepidimicrobiaceae > Tepidimicrobium > Tepidimicrobium xylanilyticum. The sequence continues at coordinate 21,558 of NZ_FNNG01000020.1, read as the reverse complement.
CTTTTTCTCTGCCTTTGGATCTACACTATTCTCATAAGCACCCATTGCAGCTATAGCTACAATAATTGAGTTTATAGCTGTAAGTATTACTCCTTCTATACCTTGTCCATTTCTTGCAAATACAAATGTAAGTACTAATGAAATAATAAATGTATAAACTTTTACTGCTGCATCACCATACCTATTTTTCACTAGTGATTTTGTGAATTGGACAATGATGGAAACTGTTGCTACAAGGCCAGCAAATGTGGCTAAAGTTTCCATTGTGATAAAGTCGTTATACATATTATTTTACCTCCTTAGCTCTTTTATCATCGCAACAACCTGCTCTCTAGTTGCTAATCCTTGAGGATTTCTGCCATCTGTAATTCCTTTTTCAATTGCCCAATTCCAATCATCTTTAACCCAGTCTGAAGGTTTATCTTTTTTCATTTCATCCTTTTTGTCCACCTTTACCACTTCTTTTCCTGTAAAAAACTCTAATGGTTTAGTACCCATCAGTCGGTTTAAATCTAGATAACCCGAATATCCTTCTAATCGGCCCTTATCAGTGTATTGGTGAATATCACATGGAAAGCTAGGTTGACTTGTAACTTGTCCATTGTTCTTACCATAGTGAGGAATCCAGATTGCATCAAAATCCTTCAAGTCAAGGTTTAACTGCTTATATAAGTGATGAGCAATATATGCTGCCACTTTCTTGACTCCTAGTTTTCTAAGTTCATCAACGTATGCTTTAATTCCTGCCCTCATGTCTTTGATTGATATTTCCTCCACATCCAGAAACCAAAATGTAGGATTGAATTCTTTAGTACGATTATAAAAATCTCTAGCCTCTTGTCTCATATCATTAATAGAAACCCCTCTAACCCATGCATATGCAGCTGTAGGTACGCCACGTTTTTGGAATTCTCTTTGGTGAGTTTTATAACGCCTATCAATGGTCCTGGAACCATATTGTGTACGAATGATTACAAGTTTAACTTGCTTGGCTAGCTTATCGTAATTCATGTTCGCTGGATTCTGATGGTGACTAATATCAATAATCATCCTTTCACCTCCTCTGCAATTCATCCTTGATATAGCTGACATCCTTCTGGATTGTTTCAACTACACCATATTTTTTAGATAGTTCTTTTATGATTGTTTGGTTTTCATATATGGTAACCTGATATTTTTCTTCTCTCTCTCTATGTATTGCTTTTCTCTGTTTTTGCTATCGTAGAGTACATAGATGAACAAAAACACATAGAGAGCAGCCCATATTCCATTGCTTGTTGCTAGTTTGAATAGTTCACCTTCCATATAGCACCTCCAAATTTGCATTAAAAAAGCTAGGATAACCTAGCTTAAATAATTTTATATTTTGGTTTTTCTTCTCCAAACAACCAGTATTTTAAGTAATCATAGAGAAATATGGCTGGTAAAGAAAGAAAAAACCATAATATACTGTATTTTAAACATATTTGCCCCATAAAATTGAACTTATATATGCTATAGTCCCAAATATCCCACCCTAATCTTATATTAAAAATTAAACCAAAGAGTAGCTCTAATGAAGTTATAATTAAACAAGCTATCACCTGCTGTAATAATAGAGATTTTCTAAACCTAAAATATTGTTCATTTATATAGCCTATTGATATGAAACACAATCCGCCAAGAAAAAACATTGCTAAATAGGAATAACCTCTCCACAAAATTTCAATGCAATAATATAACGTTCCACCAATTATAAATAAAATTGAATACTTAATTAGTTGTCTCATATCCTACTTCCTTTACACTATCTTGATTAATGATTTTACATTATATAGTGTAAAAGATTTTTCTTTAAATATTCGTAAACAAGATTGTAAAACCTTTCTAAGTGTCTATTAGTTGCAATATTTGCTTATTACACTTCTTAGGTTTACAAAATAAAAGAACCTGCTTTAAGCAAGTTCTCTTTATACTCTACTGTTTCTTTAACTCTTCTAGATGCTTGTAATATTTGGTTATATACTCATCTAATTCTTGACTTTTTCTTATAGTCTCTTCACTAATTCCCTGCTCTTCTATTAAAAGTTCAAGTTCGGCTCTAAGTAATTCGATATGTTTTAATATGATATCAATTTGCTTTTCAATCTGTTTTTTATCCATTTCATCCACCTCTGATTTAGTTTGCTGAGGTAGATGAACTTTTATTCCTGAATATAAAAAATACATCCTACTATAATTCATAATATTAGAACATATACCTGTTTTTTAAAATTTGAAAGAAATAGGTACAGAAGTGATTAATAGCATGAATTAGCCAACAATTTTATCAACCTTGATAATTCACTTTATAAGATCCGTTTTTATAGAAGGTAATGTATATATGTTCATTGTCATATTCATAATCATAATCTTCAAGATGCTCAGCCTTTCTCCATCTTCCATGCATGTCCATTTCTGTTTCTAGCCTGTCTACTTCAGCTATGTCGTTTATAGATTCTATTTCAAGGTAATAAGCAAATCTAATTTTATCGTCTACTATAATATCATTCCATTTTTCCCCTATGGCATTAAATTCATCTGGAGTTAATCCTTTTTCTTCTATTTCTTCTAGGTTGTTAATGTCTACTTTCTCAGTTTCTTTGCCATTGTAAATTAACCATGTTCTACCACTATCTATACTAAATATAATCTTTATATCTCCACCATGATTTTTATTTGTATATACAGTAAAATTGTGTATTCTTTCAAGCATTCGCAGCACTATGTCTCCAACAGGCAAGATTAATTGTGCTTTTGGATGATATGTCACTTTTATTTCATGCCCTACTTCAGAGTTTATTAATATTTTGGGGTTATTTGATTCCATTAATGGCCTCAAATCCCTGAAACCTTTGATATAAAGCTGAGGATTATGCTTATCTGTCAAGCATATTATTTCTGGATCTTTTAGCCTTGAAATTGGTTTAATACCTTGTTCATTTGGGGTTAGTAAAGTAGATAAATCAATTATCCCATAATTTTCAAAGTTTTCTATTGCAAGCTCTACTTCTATAAACTGGTTATCTAAATAAGTGTAATATTTATCTTCTGCTTTTAATAGATAGAATTTAGGTATTGGGTCTATTACTTCATTATAAATTTGAACATTTCTTAAATTACCTTTAAAACAAGCTGTATATTTTTCATTAAAATGTCCCGTTTTACCTATTACTAAATTCATAGCTTGAATAGAAGTTTCTTCTGATAAAGAAGCGCCACTATAAATAGGAGTCTTTAAATCATCCACATATATTTTTACTCCATTTCCATTAGTAGTACCATCCCAAGTTAATAAAACTTTATGCCATTGACCATCGCAATAGTCTATATCTAAATAATTTATATTTATTCTTCTATCACTTGCAAAAATATTACCACTATAATTTATCCAACCAATACAACCTTTTTCATTGATAAATATATAATCCCCAACCCCTCTAATACCATTAATCGTTCCATCACTATAAAGTCCAACACATAAAATAGCCATATCTCTATCTAATTTACTATCTGCTTTAAATTCAAAATATATACTTTTCTTTCCTATAGGTATAACTTTATCATTAAATTGAATATAACTATTATTTCCATTAAAGCAAATTCCTTCTTCACCTTGATAAGTTAAATTATATGGTGTTCCAATATGACTTCCTTTACCATCAATAATATTTCCACTTTCTTCATCACACTTAAACCAAGCAACACCATATTTATCCATCAAATATTGAACCCATCTCTCATTCATTAACTCATTCACCTGCTTTCTTTATCAAATTATAAATTATCAAATTATAAATTCTTATTATTTCATGTTTTATTCAATAGAGAACAATTCAACAACCTCGCACTCGGTTATAAGTACTAAATCTTATTATAAAACTATATTGTTTATTAATATCCTCTTCTAATTATTTAATTGCTAATACTTCTATATCTTTAAAGCCAACTAATTTATAGCTATACAGTTGCTTTTCATCTAAACTCTCATAATAATTAATTGGTACTTTCTTATCAAATTTACCTATAATGTCAGCTAGATTATCTGTTCCATAATTAATGAAATCTTCCTCATTTGGAAATCCTTCTTTAACCTCTTCTAGGCCTTCCATAGTAGTTTTTTTAATTTTATTACCATCCTGAACAAGAAATTATATTTTAAAAGGTGTGAACCAACTTGCATTATCCACATCATAAGGCAAATATCCTTTTCGCTTCAATTTTTGCCATTCTACTGGATTAGAAGTTATTATGTTAAATTTTGTAATGCCAAAATTAGCTGTTGTTATACCGCCATCTGAATTACCACTGCCCACAGCAGGATACACTTCCCCACTCCAAGGAATTTCCCCTTCTACTATAAATTGTCCATTTTTATAAAATCTAGCCATTCTTGGTGAACTATCTAAATCTAATGCTATACCTAATGTATCTCCTGTTGTATATGCTAGAAGCTCAGTTATTAATGCCTCTCCAGTTTTAAACAATTTACCTATTTTATTGTCAACATAATAACCAAATGCTACACCACCATCTATAGAAGACCAAGGAGAACGATTAACATTTTTTTTGCTATCCATAATTAGAGCACTGTAATTTATATCATCATATTTATCAATATATGTTTCCCAATACCATTTCCCTACAGAGTTTTTTTACTTCTTGCACTGCCTTTCCCACTAATAAGCTCTTCAATGTCATCAGGTACTTGAACATCTATTTCATGTGGTTGCTCTTCTTCTGTTTCTTCATCTTTAGTTCCTCTACCTTCTAAACTATTAAAAAGTTCTTCATCTAAGGCATCATTTTCCGCTTCTATATCTACTCTTGTTTTTTTGTTGCTTAATTCATCTAACTTGTCTATTGTTTCATCGATTTCGCTTCTTAATCCTTTCAAGGCTCTGCTAGATGTATTTGCTGCTACTCCAATAACATCTCCTATGATAGGTATCCAACCTAAAAGAATTTTTAAAAATTGGAGTATTAGGTTTACTCCCCAAACAATCTTTTCTACTAACATTAGAAATACTACTCTTAAAGCTAAAAGAGCCCTTGTACCTATATTTTCCAGATTCTCAAATCCACCTATTAATTTTATAATCCATAACAATAACAATCCAGCAAGTGTTATTATAAAACCGATCGGGCTAGCATTTTGTGCTGCATTTAATGCCCATTGCGCTTTAGTTAAAAGTCCTATAGCTCCTGCTACCGTTTCTATAACATGGGCAACTGCAGCAGCAGTTTTAAATATTATAAATGCTTTTGCTAATCCCATAACTACATCTATAGCGGTAGATAAGTTGTTATCTATGAAATATGCTAATTTATTTATTCTTTCAATTACACTATCAATATTAGTTAACATATCATTAAATTTAAGGATAATTGTAGCTATAATACCTCCAATGCTTCGGGCAAGACTATCTAACGCTTTGTTTTCATCAAGCCTATCAAGGGTTTCATCAACTGCATTTATTGCATCTCGAATTTCTGGGAAATATTTTTCTGCTATGTTAATTTTAAATACACTTATTTTTGCTCTTATTCCTTCTAGCGCATAGGATATCGTTCCACTCATCTTGTCAAAAGCTTCTTTTGTAGCCCCTGCAGCATTAGCCATAGCTTCTAAGTCTTCTGTAAATCTTGAAGCACTTTTCCCTGTTAAAGATAATGCAGCATTCCCTGCTTCTGCTGAGTTAAATAAGTCATTTATCTCTACTTTAGCTTTTTTAGCAACTTGCTCCATAACAGTTAATGCATCTTGCAGGTTGTGTCCTTCTGCTATAAACTGTCTAAATGTTTTTCCTGTTGCTGCGCGGAATACCTCACTAGCCCTTGTACCTTGTTTTGAAAACTCTAAGAACATTCTACCTATTTGAGTTGTTGCTTGAGCTGTTGGAGTACCAGTTGCTGTCAATGTAGCAATGGCAGCTGAAACATTCTCGAATGGCACCTCTAATGCTTTTGCTGCAGGTAAAACGCTATATAACTGACTTGTTATTTCTTCAAAAGTTGTTTTACCTTTCCTCATTGTTGTAAATATTAAGTCAGAAGCCTTCTGAGCATCTATAACCTCTGATCCATAAGCATTGACAACCGAAGTAAGAACGTCAACAGAAGTTAGCATGTCGGTAACTCCACCGATGGATGCCCTTCTTGCAGTTTCTAGAAAATCAAACATTTCTTCTTCAGGAACGGAAGCAGATATGGCTGAATACATTGCAGGGAAAATTTCTTGTGGCAATATTTTCATATCTCTTGCTAGACGTTTTACATTTTCGGACATTTGATTTATTCTATCTTCTGTTATATGTGGTAATAAAGTAGTAACTTGAGCTAAGCTTTTTTGATAATCAACAAAATACATGAAGTTGTCTTTTCCGGCTCCAAATAACTTCTTGGCTACATACCCTACTGCAAGTTTTTTTAATGTAGCTGTTAGTCTTTTTAAGCTCACTTCAAGGGCTTTTACGCTCTTGTTTGCCTCATCAAAATCAACTTGTTCAGATGCTTTTTCTCCTGCTTCTCCAATTTCTAAAGTAGCTTTTGCTGCTGACTTAACATCATTTTTAAACTTACCTAAAACAGCCTCAAATATTACTCTAACTCTATTCTCCTGCATTCATATCACCTATCCTTCCATACTGCTTCCGTTTGGATTTCAGATTTTCTAAGTCCTCTAAATCGCCAATTATATCCTTTGATGAGTTACCATTGATAATATCATCCAATCTCTCTATAAACTCTTTAGGTTCTCCCGTATGAACTGCAGTAGTTAGCATTTGAAGTCTTCTTAATTCAGTTATGGCCTGATTTTCTTTTCTTTTTTTCATCCTTTTATATAGCTGCATAAACTCATAAAAATCTAAACTGTCTATATAATCAATTGTCCATTTATAATCGTGAATCATATTTTCTGTAGCTGTGTATATAAAGTCTCCTGCTAGCTCCTCTAGACTTTTGGAACTTCCTTTATGAACTTCTCCTGTGGTTGAGCTTGAGTAGTCATCACCTGATTTAAGTTGTGAAAAAAATTCTTTACAAATTTTCCTTTTATTCCATTGTAGGCTACTATCTCTTTAATTAAGAGTATTGCATCTAAGAACTCTAAATCATCAAAGTTATCTTGGGTAAAATCAACGGTAAATTGTAGTACATAGTCTTCAAAAAATTCTATATTTTCCATGATTGCTTCCATTAATGAATTAATAAGTTCTTCATCAGTCATTTGCCTATTAAAAAAGAAATCAGCTACCTCTGTGATTTTGGTAGCTGTATCTTTAATTAGATTTTTGACTTCTTTAACTTTAGCTCTTCTGATTTTAATTTCTTTATCTCCAATTTTTACTGTTTTCATATTTTACCTCCTATCTATACACTATGAACTGTAAGAGTAGTAGAACTTGAATAACCTATTAATTGAGCTTGTATTACTACTGTCCCAGTTGTAACTCCTGTAGCAACTGCTGTGTTGCCTTCTAGTTTAATAGTTGCAATTTCAGGAGCAGAGCTAACCCAATTAGCCTCTGAGGTTAGATCTTCCGTTGTGCCATCCTCATACATCGCATTACATTTGAAGTTTATCATTTCCCCTATTTTTATTTCAGGATTAGCTGGTGTGATCCAAAAAGATACTATTCTCTTATTTGGTTGTTTATATTTAGTGTACTCCCCGATTCTAAAAAGTTGATCTCCTTCTGGTCTAAAATCATCTGGGAAACCTACAAACTCACAAGGTATTACCCATTCGTTTTCTAATTCATAAGCTAACTCTAGGTTAGCTTTGTTTGCGGCCCTATATATTATTACATCTTTATCAGTCCTTCCTACTCCAGCTGATACTGGATGTACTCTTAACACTCCTGCCCTATTCCCTAACCTTAACCCTGGTCTTCTTCCAAACGTAACAGCTTTTATTTTTCCACCTTCTTCTTCTTTATCTGCTGTGGGTACTACTGCAGCTATATGTTCAAGGGAAGTATCTAATAAATTAGTAGTTACTTTTACTGTTTCACCAATTAGAATACTATCTAGCGGAGTGTTGCCTGTTTGGTCAGCAGTAATATCATAGTACTCCGGTTCATATGTTAGAGTTGTCCCATCTTTCGTTAGGCCTAAATAGATCGGGATGTCAGTTCCTTCTGGTGTAAATGTTATATCAGCTACCCCTATATTAATCTTTTCAGATAACCTTCTTTGTGCCACTATTTTTTACCTCCTTCCTTTTTCTGAGCAGCTTCTTCTGCAACTTTGACTACTTCCTCTCTCCTAGTTTTATTTTTTAGCACCTGTTGCTGGACCTTTCTAGCTTCATCTTCATCTAAAACTTCATAAGCTAAATTGAGATTTATATATGCATTTGCTTTTTCTTCTTCCATTTCAACTATAGCACCATCTTCAATTATTTTTGTCTTGCCATCCTCGTCTTTATAGACTACATTTCCAGTAGGCCCTAATCCTCTAAAAATAATTCTCTTTTTCTTCATACTAACCCTCCTCTAAAGGTTCTAAATGCTAAATAATATTCTATGTGTATAATATAAGCTGGTATCTCTAATGCCCTAAATAGCTTTGTTTCAGCATTATCAAATGTCAATCTCGATACTGTGCTTGTTATTATCTGGCCACCTGCTTCTTTTTCTGTAGGCTCTATTTTAAAATCATCTATTGTTTTGTGATTCATAAATATATTAGCTATTACTTCTGCCTTTTGTATAGCTTCTACTGGCGTGTCCTCAAATTCTCGAAATGTATAAGGATATAGATAATAAATATCGTAAGTATATTGTTGAGTGTAAACATCCAATGCTATATTGCTATCAACTAAATCATTGCAGCTTAAATTTATAATAACTGCTGGTAGGTATTCATCTAGTTTTTCTGGTGCAGGCAGTATTGTAAAATCCCCTACAGAAATATTTTTCGCTACCTCTATAGGTAGCTTTCCATCTAGTAAATTTCTTATTTTGTTGGCTATTTCAGTAGTGTAAAAATAATTTTTCATGAAATCACCTAATTTTTATTAATGATATTTGAAACTTCCTCTACAAACTGATCCTTATATTGGTTAAATGGCTTTTCAAAATATTTAGCTGGTGCAATATGAACTTGTAATCCTCCTCTATCTGGTTCAACTATTTGCCCTGTACTTGCTAACCTATATACTCCGTCAATTGATTCTATAACTTTATTCCTTACAGCCCACTTAAACAATGTTGGTGCAACTTTGAAAGGTACAAAGAATGGCACAGTTCTCTCTGAACTCTTTGTAGGATGCTTTACCCCTTCGTGAATATATTGAGCATATTTTGTACCACCGTTAACTTCACCTATAATTCTATCTATATAAGCATAAATAGAGTGCTTAATTGAATTTATAAGCCTTCCAGTATCTCTGTAGCCAGATTCATCAATAATTTTCTTTGCTTCATTTGAAATTTTATTTGTGTATTTATTTACTACTCTAATTGCTTTTTCTGTTAATTCCTCTCCATATTTAGAAAATAATTTATCTAATTTATCTTGATTAACTACTATTTTAAAATAATTATAAGCCATCTATATTACCTTCTTTTTAACTTTGTAGCTCCTGTGGTGGACATTAAATCCAGTGGCTATATACTCATCTTCTACCATATACTCTTTACCAGTATATTTGTCTTTGATTATATCTCCAGTTTTAAGAATAACATCTGCTTCAAACATGATTTTTTCATCTTTAACAATTCTACATATTACATCTTCTATTACTGACTCTTTAGCTCTCATTTGATTCTTTTGAGTCCTATTTGAAGTATTTTTCTCCATAGGATATATGTCCACTCTATGAATTAAACCATTCTCATACATACTACCACCTACAATAGCATAGCTCTTACTTTGTTCGAGCTTTCTTCTGCAATATTTGCATCATCTTCGATAAATCTATCAAGCCTTGATAATATATTTTGCATGGTTTCTGTGTTATCCGCTAAAGTGTATGAATAGTCTTCCCATTGCTCTGACTTTACTCTATATATATTATTTGCATTTACTATACTTTCCTTAAATAGCTCTAATAACACTTCCTTAACTATTGCTGGTATTTCTTCATAACCATAAGTGTATTTTATATAAACAGCCTTTTTCCTTTTCTGATATTTTGATATATCTTCAAATTCAATTGCATTTTTCTCTGGATAAACATAGTAATCTTCATTTTCTACTAAAGTAACACCGAAAACTTTTAATTCATCGACATGCAATAAAGGTTTCTTTAATGTTTTAATCTTCCTTCTTAGATCAGTAGTCCATTCAGTTCCAGTAGGTATAAATTTAGTATTGCAGTATTCATCTATAACTCTGCTTAAATCTATTAACCTTTTCACTATAAACTCATCAGGTAATTCTTTAAGTGCTGCTACTCTTGAATTCTTGATGTCTTCTACAGTAAGATACATATAATCACCTATTTCTTTTTGCTAGCTTTGGATTTTTCGTATTTCTTCTTCTCCTCACTAGTTTCTTCTTCTACTTCCCTTTGTGTTTTTACTTTTATTTTCTCTTTACTATCCTTCACTTCTTCAAATACATATTTTCCTAACAAATATTCCCCTAGTTCCTTATCTACTTCTATCTCTCTATTTTTTTTAGTAAATAAAAAGGGGTGAGCATAGTAACTCCCCCTCCCTATAAATCTAATCTTCATCTATATCACTCCTATATAGTTTCAGGGACATTTTCAATCATTACAGCAGCTTCCTTTTCCATGATTATTTGATCCATATCCAAGTGTACAGCGTAATATCTTGTATCTCTCATTACTGCTTCTTTACCTTCTATGGTTTTTCTTAGTTTGATATTGTAAGTAGTTACTGTTGTGAAATTGCTAGGATCTGCTAATATGATTTTGCCATCCGGGAAGTTTGGAACTATTGCCCATTCAACATTTAATGGATTTAAATTATCTCCGTTTAATATGGCCATGTCACCTGCTGTAGTTTCTTTATTCTTTAGGTATTCTAACCAAGTAATGTATGTTTTGTTATTTGCTATCCATTTATAAGTAGATTTGTTGAAGTATTTGCTTGGAAGTATTTTTAAAGCTGTAGTAAATATATCATCTACAAATTTACCATTACCTAAAGTGCTAGCATCTAGTATATTGGATCCCTGCCCTAACTGTTTTACTATCCCATCTAAAATAGTTATAAATTCCGCGTCTGGTCCTGTGTAATCTGTATCGCCATTAAAAGCTAAGTCTAACATATCAACTCTTACTTGTTTTGCTATCATTTCCATGAATATATCTTCAAATCCTTCTCTTTCAATGTTCTCTCTAATGAATTTTTCAGTAATTTCAGCACCAAGAACAATATCCACTGTTGAGTAAGGTACTGCCCCAAGTACTGGTTCAGCATAATCGCTTTCTAAAGGCATTTCGCCTTCAGCTTTCTTTCTTAATAATCTTCTTCCGATACCTAATTTCTCTATACTCCCCTTAGTAGATACTCTCATTTCATGTCTAAATTGCCCTAGAAAAGAACTATCATCAAATATCATTTGCATAAACCTTTTGGATTGCTCTGGATTAAGCATTCCATGTTGTTGGCCTGTGACCATAGTTCTACCTTTTTGTATTACCTGTTTATTATTTAGGTTCATTATAATTCCTCCTTAATTAATTTTGAGTTCTTATATGTCAATTCCAGCAAAGATGCTAGTTGACTTATTAATAGGACCTACATCATCTATTTGCTTTGATATACCTTTAAAGTTTTCTATTTTCTCAATTCTCTCATTTAAAGGTGCTATTGCTTCTTTGATTGCTTTAGCAATATCTTCCTTTGTTATATATTCAGTCTCTTTTTCTATGCTTTCATCACCTTCTTGATTAAGCTTTTTTTCTAATATGTCAATTCTTTCTTTTATTGGATTTAATGATTCATTTATAATTTCTATAAGTTCCTCTTTTTTCATTTTTTCATTGCCTCCTCCTTCTTTCCTAAAAAATTTTTCTGTCTTTTTAATACTATTAATACCTTTCATTTTGGCTTTAAGGTAAGCTCCATGCTCATCTATTGCAGTATTTAAAGCCTCCTCCTTATCCTCAATGTCTGAATTTAAAATGTCCTTCATTACCGACACTAAAATATCATTAACTCTCCAAATATTATCCATTACTTCATGTGTTGTCATTCTTTCTTTAAAACCTTCAAACAGCTTATTGTCAGCTTTTCTTACCTCACCCCCAATGAAAAATGATTTAATAGCATTAAAAAAACCTGTAACTTCCTTGATTTGTTCATTATCAGAAGTTTCAGGTTTAAAATCTTCTGCTTTATAGATTTGGATTTTTTGTCTATTAGCTCCTTTTTTTACAAGGCTAATGTAATCAACATCTACATCTGTCATTCTAGGCATTGATACCCTCCTTCCTATATATATACAGCCCTCCCACCTATGGAAAAGCCTGTTATTTCACCTTTTAATACTTGCTTCCAAGTTTCTTCATCTGTTACCTCTATTGCTGCACACCAATCTCCCTTCTTTGCCCCAATATCAGGAATATCAACTTTTGCAATATAATTTTCCACTACATGGCCATATCCTCCTTTTTCGTTGTGCTGCTTATCTACAACCTTCCCTTTGTTTATAGCCAATTTTTTAGAAAACTTATGACAAGCCTTTTTTACATCTTCTTCCGTCATCCAATCCCCTTGGCTATCAACATAATCTGTTGGATTCCCATATTTATCAAATTCCTTTGATGGTCTATAGACTACACCTTCTACTATCCTATTTTCTTTATCTATTTTAGCAATACTTACTTCAAAACTTTTATTGATCTTATGCAATTTATCACCCCACAAATTTAAAATATTAATCCTTTAAAGCTGCTCACCTCTTTTTCATATTCTTCCTTTGTTAAATAAAACATAGTACATCTACAATTCACAACATTTCTTGCACTTGCCCCTAAGCTAACATCTAGAGGATACATGAGCAATTCTCCTCCTACTGTGAAGGGTTCATCTATTTTTCTTACTTGACCATCTGCCAAAGCATGATTTAATCTAGTCCTTCCATCAGGTACTGCACTCCACTTTTTACCATAAATGTTATCGTCAAGCTTCCAGGCAGTAAAATCCGCATAATTACAAGCTGATAATAGCTCCGTCCTTGCAATTGTTTCTGCCCTTTCATAACTAAATAAATAATCGTTGTAAATAAGTTCTGCTATCTCATAAGTTCCTAATCCTTCTTCATATCCCTTTACTAATAACTCTTTTACTCTTTTTTCTGTGGTTTCAGCTACTTGCTTTGCCCATTTTATTTTCTTATCCCTTAAATAATTTCTGGTAAGCACATCGAATTTATTGAAGTTGAATTTCAATCCAATGTCATAGGCGGCTGCTTTTGCAGCTTCTATAATCAGAAAATCCCTTATTATTTCATCATAAAATTCTTCTAATTCATCTATCGATTGGTCTATCGTTCTTTCAATTATTTTCTTTATGTTTTCATTGATTATTCCATCATATCCATCAATTAATTGTTTTTTAGAATTGTCTTCATCTTTTGTTTTTGTTATAAAAATATTCTTACCCTCAATTATTTCCCAATATTGCTTAGCATACTTTTTTAAGAACTCTAATATTCCCCTAGTAATGTCTATATAACCCTCTAATGCAATTGAGTACCAAGGTTTGTTTTTCTGATATTTAAGATAGTCTTTTGCATTTATTTCTATTAGTTTATTTAGTGTTTTATCAATAGACTTGTAAATTTGACTTGCTTTGTTCATCTTCCTCTTCCTCACCTAAACAACTTTTAATTTCTTCTAACATTTCATAAAGAATGACCTCTGTCCTTGCTACCTTTTCTATTTCTTCAGCTCCTGTGGTATTAAATTCATACCTATCTGTCATCAATTTTAGCTTTAGTAGCTCTATAGGTATGTTCCCAATCTCTTCAGGAAATGGCTCAAATTGTTTATTCAGTAACACTCCTAAAGGTTCTATCAACATATTTGGTGTTACTGCTCCTGCTCTTATAAATGGATCGAGTGCTGTGACTTTTTCAGTTATATCTCCAAAGTCTGGTCCTTTTAAAGTCATTTCCACATATTTTATTCCTAACTCATTATTGATAATTGTATTAAATACACTCGATATATCTTCTCTTTCTGGTGCAAATATCTGTTCTTCTGCAATTTGCTTTGCTACTTCTGCTGTTGCCCTAGTATAGTCTGATGATTGACCGGTAAATATAGGTGGTAACCTAAAGCAATCTCTCACCTTTTCTCTAGTGTACTTCTGGTATTCTTGGAATAGAGCATCCTTGTTCATGGCATCAGCAAGCTTTTCTATCTTTGTAGACACTTTGTTTTTGTTATTTCCATCTATAGAAACAAATTCCCCATCTTCAAATGGAGCAGTTTCTAGTAGTAATAGCTTGAATGCATTTCCAAGACCTTTTCCTTCTCTCAAAGCCTCTACACTTTCTTCTGTTAATTGACCACCATCCACTATTATTGCCGCAGGAAGAATTGTCCCACTTTCAAAATAAGTAAAGTTTAATATCTCACTAGCTCTATTTCCTATGATATCCACTAATGCCCCTGTCCATCTAGGTATCCCATAATCGGTTGTAGGATCATGTATTGGAAAAAATGCAATTTCTGTAGCACGCCTTTCCTCAGGTACTTTTTCTCCATATTCTCCGGTTTGATAATCCATTTGCCTTGGATCACCGAATTCTTTAAAATAAACTTTCTTACCTCCTATTATTTGAACAAACTTTTTAAACTTTTTATAGTATGTTTGAGTAATATATTTGCCTTTATCGTCTTTTTCCAATACTTTAAATTCAATAGGTTTAGATTCATCTTTTGATTGCTTTACTATTCTGATATTAGCTGCTCTAGCATATTCAATATGACTTACTTCACCTTTGCCATCTCTCATTACTTCTACAGTACCCCACCCTATACTTTCTCTGTCTATAACCATTTTTTCTATAACTTTCTTAAATGGCTCTGTTGGGTTGATGTACTTATATAACCTTGTAAGTTTGTCCCATTCTCTGTCTGCTTCTCTTTTTATCTCTTTATCTTCTGCATCATAATCAAAATCATTTTTGTATTTAATTTCATGGCCAAATTTTGCTATATTCGTAGCCATTGCTCTAATATATTGCTTTAAATAGGAGCTTTCCTCCACTATCCTCAGTAAATCTCTAGGTTCATAAGGAGGAGGAAGTACATCCCCATACAATTCATCAAAGTTTTCTAACTGCTTGGAACTTGTAACTATTTTTTCCTTTGCTTTCTTATTTATTTCTATATATCCAGGTTTACCTGTACTTTTTCTTTTCTTTTTTTTCATTTTTTCCTCCTCACCCCTCTGGGTCTTGCATTTTCTCCCTTATGCCTTAATTGAGTCAAAACTATTCCTGCATAAGCTGCAGTATCTACTTGGTCGTCATATTTTCCTGTTGGAAATGTAACTAGTTCACTTTCCCATTCTTCAAGCCAATAAGAATTCTTTCTGTGATAGACTTTTCCATTTTCATATATAACCATTATTGTGGCTGCCCTAGATACCTTATCAACATCAGCTTTTAATTCTTTTATAGGTAATCCCTTTCTTATTAAATATTGTTTTAGGGCAATTCCTGTATTTTTAGTTTCTATTGCTTGAAATAAAGGTTTCTTTTCATAATATCTTTGTTGAAATACTTTCTCTTGTTCTGGAACCTCTATTCTATCTCTGAACACATCATCAACTAATAAATCATTATTAGGAGTAACTATCCAATCAGTAAGTACCGTATAGTCAGATGATTGTTTTTCACTTGAAGCAGTATCAGCAGTTTGAAATCTCCAACACTTATCCTTAGGAATTGTTACATTACCTTCCGGTGTATGTAGGATGTAATAATCGTCCATCTCTTCAAAGTACCTAAACCATCTTCTTTTGAATTTATTTCCTTCTGCTGGTGCCGGCCTTTGCTGATATAAGGCATCAAACCAATATGATCCTAACGTTCTTTTAGTTTCTCTTAATGTTTCAATAGGAAATCTTTCTGGCCATAATGCTTCACCTGGTAATCTTTCCAAAGGATCACTTTCCTCCGCTATAGCCGGAAGGTTTATTGCTTCCCATGAAATTATGTCCAATCCTTTCTGTATATCTTCCTTTTCTCTTTCTAGTAACCTCCCAACAAGATCATCTTCATGCCATCTAGTCATGAGAATTATTATAGAGCCTCCAGGAGCTAACCTTGTATAAAATGTAGTAGTGTACCAATTCCATACCTTTTCTCTTATGGTTTCTGAATTGGCTTCCTCAGCATTTTTAAAAGGGTCGTCTATTATTCCTATATGCATTCCTCGACCAGTAATAGGGCCTCCAACACCTGCAGCAAATAATCCCCCTCTATGTCCTTCCAGTCCCCATCTTCCCACAGCTGCGCTATCTTTGGCTATACTTATTCCAAACAACTCACTATGGCTAAGTAATGTGTTCCTAGCTATTCTGGAATGATCATATGCTAAATCTGCTGAGTATGAAGATAGAACTATTTCATGTTCTGGGTTTCTTCCCAAATGCCATGCTGGAAACTTTTTTGAAACTACTTCTGACTTACCATGTCTAGGTGGCAAAGTAATAATAAGTCTATGTGGTATTCCTTTGGCTGTATCCTCTGAAACCTGTTGCAGCTTAGAAGTAATTAAGTCAAGGTGTTTAGCGGTATGCCATCTACCTTGACTATCATAAATCATGAAATCTTTAAAGTTGTGTATTGCGTTTTCTCCTTCATTTTTCTCTTCTAACTTTTCTATCTCATAATCTATTAAATCAAGTATCTTTTTAAGGTCGTCCATTCCTTTCACTACTTTCAAGTAACATCCTCATCCTTGAATCATTCTTTATCTCTTTTAGTATTTTTAGCGTTAGCTCTGGATTTTCTTTTTTAAACTCTTCTATAAATAAAGAAACAAATTCTTGTAAAAGACTAAAATCATAAATTTTAGTCTGTAATTCGGCTAAGAATCTGTTGTTTTCTCTAACTTCTTTAGTCAATCTGGTGAAGTCTAATATATTATCTGATATTTGTAATGCCACTTGAGTGGCAAAGTCTAAAGAAGAAATTTGCACACCATTTTCTTTTAATCTTATCGCGCTTTCCTCTACTTTTTTTATTAATCCACCTATATCCTGGATTGAATTTAGCTTTTCTAATACTTGATTTGATATTTCCAATTGGCTCTGAATAATGTCATAACTATAATTAACAGATTTCATAACTCTTCTTTTATCTTCTTTTATTACTTCTACTGCCATTTCATCTACTTTTTCTTCGTACTTATCAAGAAATCTTTTTACTGCCATATCAGATAATGTTACTTTATCTTCTTTTTTAACGATATTAGCTATCTCGTTATAGGTTTTGCCCCTATTTCTTAACGTTATTACCTTCTCTTGAAGTCCGTATTTTTCTATTTTGGTTGGTCTTGCCATACTATCACCTTATTAACATCATAGCGTTTGAAATAACGTTATTTTTTGCATAAAAAATAACTTCGAGTAGATAATCTAATCTTTAATTAATTAGACTGTCTACTTTGGAAGTATCATATCAACCCCTGCGGAAAGGAGAAGTCCTCTCCAACCCAAATATATGTTATCTTAATAATTGAAAATTTATAAGAAAGATTGATTAATATGAAAACAAAACCAATCAAACTATCACCTAAAAAAATAGTTATGGGAATATATCAAGTTATACAGTAAATATTGGTACAAATGAGGCTCGTGAATGTGGTTTCGTAGATTCAGATGGTAATATTTTCCCCTATTGAGAAGATGATTGACGCTATCAATAACCAAATTATAATAAAGCTTAAAGAGGACTGATATAATAGTCCTCTTTTGCTTTAAACTCCAAAAAGCATGTTCTAGTAATTAGTAACTTCACATTTCACGTTTTCACCTCATTTGTTGCATGAAAAAAGATCCTATAGGGATTATCCACTTAATTCATATATTTTTTTGTTTTTTTGTTATAGTTAGTTAAAATATCCAATACAATAGATATACCAGTGGATAATTCAAATATTATATTATCAATAGCCTCAACTGTTGCATCATCATCCCTATACTTATCTCTTAATATGTACAACTCTCTTATAGCTCTTGTAAACATTATATCAACCCCCGTTTTATATTACCCAATTTTATGTATTATCCCCACTTTATTTGTTTAATTCTTCTTCCTTTTCTTTTATACGCATCATGTTGCATCAATCTCTCTGGCCTATCCCCAAGCTTAATTTCTTTATCTTTTCTCTTTTGCTGCCTCTTACCTACCTTTTTAAGTTTCCTGTATGTCTCTGTATCTTTAAATTTGATTATATCCTTTATTCTCATATCTCTTTCCCCCAATCTAGTCTTAATCCATCTTTTTTGCATCCAGGGCAAATATTTTTGCCTACATTCCCATCCTGTTTCCTGATAGTGTAAATAATGTGCTCCCATCTGGGTTTTGCTAATCTATAATCACAATATTTGCTTTTACCTTTATCATAGGTATCACCTCAAATAAAAAATCTCACCTGTAAGGGACAAAAGGTGAGATTTCAATAATTAGTTATTATTAATTCTTTATATTTCTGTTTATCCTTGTGTTCTTTTGATACTGAATAGCTCACTTCTACTTCCTTTATATTAAATTTTGCTACAATATCATGCTAACATATTTATTTATAAAAAGCAGGGAAAAATCAGGTAATTTTCAGGTGCTTTTTAGGTATTTTTTAGCTCTTTATGATTTTGAATCTCATATAATAAGGTTCTAATATTTTTGCTAGTAGATTTAACGTCTCTTTATTTATCTTCTTTAATCCTTCATATGTTATATAATTCTGTTGCCTAAATTTATCATTGAAGCTAATTTCAATATCTCTCCAAAACATATTTTCAAAGTATTTGCATTCTATGATGAATCTCTGCTGCATTGTTAAGGCTTCTAATGCACCATCTATCTGCTCTAGTTCTATTTGATATGGATATATTCTAGAATGCTCGTCTTTAATCCATTGTTTTAATATTTCTATGGCTTTTTCTTTATCTGTTACTGCCATCTCTACTGGCGATATTTTACTTCCTGTACTCTTAGGCATTCCAAGTTCTATAGGTGAACCTAGAAATATATGTGTAAATGATTCTGGATTGTTGATTGCTTTTTTATAATTTTCTATCCTGGCCAAAGTTGTCTCTACAATTGATTTTTTTCTCTTATAATCTTTTAATGCATTTTCTATAACTTTTGCATCCATATCTAGCTCTCCTCCTCATAATGGGATTGAGGCGTCAACTTTTTTTGTTTTTCTCAATGCTTTCATCAACTATAATGAAAAAGGACACCTCAACTATATCTCTATAGTCAAAGCGTCCGCCATCTAGGTATGGTAGGACTAATATTCCAAAAGTTTCATCTAACTCATCTTTGGACAAATCAATTAACTCATGTATATCATCAATTATAGTTTTGCTCATGTTTTTGTCTCCTAGTTTCACTAATAATCACATAATATATCTAATAATTTCTGTACTCATTACTTATTTATTAGTTTGACTTCTTCTTTTTCATATCGATATT
Organism: Tepidimicrobium xylanilyticum; assembly: GCF_900106765.1. Taxonomy (NCBI): domain Bacteria; kingdom Bacillati; phylum Bacillota; class Tissierellia; order Tissierellales; family Tepidimicrobiaceae; genus Tepidimicrobium; species Tepidimicrobium xylanilyticum. The sequence continues at coordinate 1,890 of NZ_FNNG01000020.1, read as the reverse complement.
AAGAATCCTCAAGTCAAAACAACTTTTTTCTTTTAATTCAAACACTTGGCAATTACTAAACCTAACATCACCAATATAAATAGCTCTTATTTTTTTCATATAGTTTCCCTTCTCTAATTCATATAATAATCATAAAACTAAATTGCATCTTTAGTAACACTTGCCTACTAATTATCATATCTTATAGTAAGGCTAGTCCAGCCTTTAATATAATTGAAATGAGGTGTTCATTATGAGCAACCTGTTTGCTGGTGGTAGAGAACGTAGAAGAAAAAATGACTTTGATAATTCATTACTGTTCTTCTTTTTGTTACTGGTAATTCTCTTCACTGAATGTTATTAAATTTAGTATGCTTTGAGAATCGGGGAGAAACCTCGGTTCTCTTTATTGTCAATACACATTCTTTCTATTTTTTAATGTGCAATTAGTATCTAACCTTCCATTATGAACTTTCAACTCTATAGTGAAGAAATCAAGGCTTCCCATATTTTCTGCTGCATCTAAAGTATCCTCAATATATTCTATCATTTCGTTTCTAAGGTTTTGTTTTTTTGTTTTTGAATACTGATTATTCATCTCAATAGCTTTCCCTCCTATCTTTCTAATATATTTGACATGTGTTTTTTTATGTTATTTACTCATATTTCTGTATTTTCCTATTGCACCATTCATCCTCCTGCTTACAATACTTTATTGTACACATAATCACACTTATATGCTAATTTCATATTCTATTATAGGAGTACATACTCCCCAATAATTTAGCAAGGTGGTGTTAATTGTGAGTGACTTTTTAGAAGGTGGTAGAGACAGAGATCATAGAAGACATTGTGACTTTGATAATTCTTTGTTATTCTTCTTCCTACTGCTTATACTCTTTTTCTCCAAGGATTTTTGTTGCTAATGATTTAAATAGTCGGGGGTTTTACCCCGACTTTCTTTTTCGCTATCAATACACCTTCTTCCTGTTCTTTAATATACAATCTACATCTAATCTATCCTTATGTTTTTTAATCTCTATAGTAAAATAATCAAGGCTATCAGCTTTATCTAGCACATCTATAAGTTCATCTATGCTTTTTTCTAATTCCCTTTTTAAGTTTTGCTTTTTTGCTTCTGCAATTCTTTTATTTATTTCCATGGCTACCCCTCTCCCTTTATTTAAACGAATTCTATGGGTGGTGTTGGAATTTCTTTATTTATAGGTCTCCATAAGTGTAAAGTATAAGGATGAATGTTCACATATTCACTTTTTCGTGGATGATACTGAGCCACTACTTCTTCATCTTCAAAAAATATATCCTTTACCATACACATTTCATCCCAAGTAGGAATTTTATTTCTATGGCTAACTGATACATGTTCCCATTCCCCACTCCAACTAAACACGAATGTTAATGGCCGTTTTGATATAGGAAGGTGTATATATCCCATCATTCCATCCATGCCTTCTTCTATTATTTGTAACCGTCCATTTCTTCTGATTTCTTCAATTTTTCTCATATTGTCCCTCCTAACTCACCATCTTATGCAATTTCTTTTATATATTTTTCTATTGATTAAGCCATCTTTCAATTTCATCCCCCTTTTACTTAACCACTTTTAGGCTCAAATCAGGGTATTTATACTCAAACAATTTTCGTTTTATTTTAAATATTTGGGTTTCTACCCCTTTTATGTCAACAACATCTGTTGTTCCATCATTGTTTACTATTACAAAATCAGCAATGTAAGTTATTGGCTTAAATTTTTCTCCGTTTTTTTCAAATCCAGGTTGCAAAACATATCTAGGTTGTAATCCAAAATCTTTTATTTCTCCAGCTTGTTTAAGTAGTTTTAACCTGCAATAATACTCTGCTTCTTTCTGACTATCAAACTTTATCCCATCC
>NZ_FNNG01000019.1 GCF_900106765.1 Tepidimicrobium xylanilyticum | reverse complement strand
CGGATGTGGCAATGTCAGGAAACCCTTATTTTGGTTGCTTGAGGGAACATATCAACCGTCCAGAAAATTAATAGTTGAGTTACCAGATTAGATAACCCCCTTTTTTACAGGGGGTTGAGGGTGCAGGATGGATGTATAATTTAATCTTCTCGCTCAGCATCCGTATCAAAAATTCTATCAAGTTCCTCGTTTGATGTAATGCCACGAACTTTATTTCTAACAGCTACTTTTGCCATATCAAGTCTATAGAAATGTTCACGACCGTCTAATCCTTTCTTTTGCCGGATAAGTTGAATTCTTCCAAATTTATCCCAATGTTTCTCTGCGAATTTTGTTTGCGGTAATATATCAGATGCCTTGAAAGTGATATGGGACATTGAGATCAGACCTCACTGTCCCATATATCTGTAAGCTTAAAGCCCTATCTGAAAAGTTTAAAGAACTTAACAGGGGAAACAAGAATTTCATCGAGAAAGTAGCTTTGTTGTTCTTTTATGTAAAGAAATTTGTTTTAGATTTGATTGAAATTGGTATTTTGTTGAGTATAATAAAAATAAGCAAAGGGGGGGATGAAAATCAATATGGGATATAGAATCTTGTTTGAGGTGATGGCAATGAAAGATTAAAAAGCATTAAATAAATCTAATAGGTTGCAAAAGTATTAGATATAGTTAATTTAGACATAATGGTTAATCTTTTAATGTAGAAAGACAACTGGAATGAAATTTGAAATATTGAAACTAATAATTGTTGTTTTAGAACTACTATCTAGAAAAACAAGGGTAACAACATTATATAATTGATAGTATTCAAATAAAAAGGAAATAAACGAAACTTGAATAGAAATAATCGTACTTCTAAAAAACTAACTTAAAAATTTTATTAAAGTCAAAGAGAGAATAAAATTTGTCAAATAGATATAATGGAATGAAGAGTGTATGCATATTTGCAATTTGTATGATAATGCTTTTTTCTACATCAACAAGTGTTGCTTCATCATATTTTTCTAGCTCTCTTATAGAGCCTTTTAAGGGACAAATATTCATGGAAATAGATGGAAGAGACCTAGTGTATAAATATACTTACTCTGCTGCAAAGACTATAGTAGAATTTAATTCACAAGGAAATGAATATATTATTATTTATAATAGAAATGAAAACAAGATGTATTTAAATGGCAAAGAATTAGCTTTTGAAGAAGAGTTAGATACCATTGCTCCTAATGACGCTGTTGAAATAGGTAGAAGTTATGGTTCACTTGGAACAGATGTAAGAGATGTATCCGTTATTGCTGGGGCTATAATAGCACTTGTAGGGGGACCTGCGACTTGGGCTGCCGCTACCGCAATTGCTGGTGTAATTGTTGCGAGAGGTTTAGATCGCGTATATTACATTAAAATAACTTATTATGATGATGATACACTACATCTGCCTAGGCCTAAGATGTGGTCTGAGTATTACTTCTATTCAGATCCAGGAAGAACAGACCTCATAGGAGCAATTTAATAGATTGATATATAAGGATGTGAAAATGTGAGAAATAAGATAATAACAACTATTTCTTGGATAACTGCCATATTGATAATTATGCTTATACCTTTAAAGAAATTACTACTAATTCCTAAAGAAATTTTTAATGTCATTATGGGCATTGGTCTCATTTTGGTATCTGTAATTCTTTTACTAAAAGAATATTTCTCTAATAGGAAGTTCACTATAGTGTCATTGATAGCGCCAATAGTATTTTTTTTAATTTCTTTATACTATTTGCTTCTATTGTAAAAAAATCAACTTAATTAGAAGTTTTATCTATAAATAGATAGATACTGATGATTATTGAACAAATTACCATATGGATAATAGTCCCCCATTTATTCCTGGGGGATTTTTTTATGGCTCTTTGTCAATAGGATCGTGGTTCTCTTACATCCGCCATAACTCATACGCTTAATTCCTTTTACTTTGTTAATCATTCCTTCTAATAATCCATTTGAATATCTGCTAGTAAAACTATTTTTAACAGAATCTATATCTCTTTTAATTCCATTAACAAAAGAATTTAATTCAGGAATATTAAACTCCCTTGCTTTTAACATCCATTCCTCCAAGGATAATTTGTTTTCTGAAAACATATCCTTAAAATTGTCAACTAGCTTCTTTAAGTTAATAAGCTCATGATAGTTTTCTTTTAGTTTATTTAAAATATTGGATTAGTGTTTAGTAAGGTTTGTATTGCTTTTACAGATCAGTTTAGTGGCAACGTGTATAGATACATTTTTGTCTTTCTGTTTAACATATTTAGCAGTATTTTTTCCGGAACTTATGCTATTCTTCAACTCTTTCTTGTTTATATAAGAAGAAATTAAAGATTTTGGCCATCATAACCTTGTTTCTTGAGAATATTTAATATTTCCCCATGTGTATTGCCCTTATTCAATAATTCTATAATTAATTCTTTATATGGATCCAACTTTTTTTCTTCTCTAACTTTGCTTTTAAGATTATTGCTATCAATTACAATTTCACTATTTTGATTATTTATATCACTTTTACACATACCATCACCACCACTTGAAATTGCTGGTTTCCTTGGGTATTTTCTCTTCACATATTGCTTATTGCATCTAAAAGATTATTAATCAGATGGAACTTATCACAAATTTGATCAGCTTTTGGTAAGGTTTCCTTTATAGCAGCTGCATATGTTAAAGAGCCATCCCTGCTTGCCAATTTAATGTGAGGAAAATTTTTTAGCCATTCTAATAAATCATTTGTTTCTACTTGGTAATATTTCTGATACTTTTTTTATCTAGGTCACAGATTAAAGTACAATAATCCTTTCCTTTTCTAAAAGCAAAATCATCTACTCCAATATTAATATTAGTGCTTTCAGCTAGAATATATTTCTTGTTATCCTCTTCAAACTGATGGATTATTCTAATATCTTCCATACCTATTCCCTTTAACATAGTTGTTATGTTTAAATGATATTAAAAGGGATATATCAAAGTCATTGATAAATATTTTCCATTTTTATCATCACCAAATATGCAAGAGAACCAAATTTCAAATGACGAAAGCAGGATGCTTTTCTATATAGTATCTTATATGTTATATGTCTTAGTTCCATACGCTATTTGTATTAGTTACATAATTATAGGTTAAGAATATAATTATTGATATTGTAGGAATTTGAGTTAAGTGAAAATTGTAGAAAGTTGTCTTGTATTATTGCAGGAAATAATATTTACTTGAAAAAAATATAAGAAATATAGTAGAAGCAAAAATGTGTAGGGAAAAGAAAAAATATAGATATTAAAGTTTAAGGCAATTGTGGTAGACGTTTGCCCTATTAAATAATTTAAATAATAGAAACCCACGCAGGAAAATGGAGTGCAATATATGGATATAGATCAGTTATTATTCTATAAAATTGAGGATAAGGCAAAAGAAGGTGACATATGAAAATTTAGAAGATGAGAAAAGGCTTTATTGTATTGACTGAACCGGTATATGAATAATAACAAATGTATTTGGGGTATATATAATATGATGGGATAAAAAAGGAAGGGGGCTACCAATGAAAACCATAGCTATTGCAGGGACTTTTGATAGCAAAGGGAAGGAATTAACCTTTGTAAAGGATATTTTAGAAAGCTTAGGCTTAAATACTTTTACTATTCATTGTGGAGTATTTGAGCCAATGTTTGAAACGGATGTATCGAACCAGGAAGTAGCAAAAGAAGTGGGAGAGGATATCCATGAGATTGCAGCAAAGAAGGATAGAGCATTGGGAACAGAAGTGCTATCCAAAGGAATGGAAAGATTAATCCCCAAACTATATGCTGAGGGAAAATTTGATGGAATCATTTCTCTTGGGGGAACTGGCGGCACATCTTTAGTTACCCCTGGAATGAGAGCCTTACCAGTAGGGGTGCCCAAGGTAATGGTATCTACTGTTGCATCAGGAAATGTCCAGCAATATGTAGGTACTAGCGACATTATGATGATTCCATCTATAGTGGATGTATCTGGTCTGAATTCCATATCTACTAAGATATTTACCAATGCTGCTTTGGCAATTGCAGGTATGGTAAAGTTAGAACATGAGGAAAAAGTTGAGGCGAAGAAACCTTTAGTAGCAGCTACCATGTTTGGCGTAACTACTCCTTGTGTTGATATGGCTAGAGAATACCTAGAAGAGCAGGGCTATGAAGTACTAGTATTCCATGCTACAGGGACCGGTGGAAAGACCATGGAAAGGCTAGTAGAAGAAGGCTATTTTGAAGGAGTATTGGATTTAACCACTACTGAATGGTGTGATGAACTAGTTGGTGGTGTATTAGCAGCAGGGCCTAATCGATTAGAGTCAGCAGGAAAGCATAAGGTTCCTCAAGTCGTATCTGTAGGAGCATTAGACATGGTCAACTTTGGACCTATGGATACAGTACCAGAAAAGTTTGAAGGAAGAAAATTTTACAAGCACAACCCTACTGTAACATTGATGCGGACTACTGTCGAAGAAAACAAAAAGCTAGGTGAGATTATAGCAGAAAAGCTAAACCAAACAAATGGACCTACAGTTTTGATGCTACCTTTAAAAGGGGTATCAATGATCGATGCTGAAGGGCAACCTTTCCATGGTCCTAAGGAAGATGAAATGCTCTTTGATACACTAAGGCAAAATATTGATGAAAACAAGGTGGAGCTAATTGAGATGGATGCGAATATTAATGACAGGGAGTTTGCTTTAACAGCGGCTAAGAAATTGGTGGATCTAATGAAGGAAAACAAAAATTAAAGGGGTGAATTACTTATGACTAGAACTGAGATACTTAAAAAATTAAGAGAACAGGCTTCTAATGGAAAAGTTATAATAGGGGCAGGAGCAGGGACTGGTATATCTGCAAAGAGCGCAGAAGAAGGTGGAGTAGATCTTATTATCATCTACAATTCTGGTAGATATAGAATGGCTGGTCGAGGCTCTTTGGCAGGATTGCTTCCCTATGGAGATGCTAATCAGATAGTAATGGAAATGGGCAGTGAAGTATTGCCAATAGTAAAGAATACTCCGGTATTAGCTGGTGTTTGTGGTACGGATCCTTTTAGAGTGATGGATAAGTTTTTAGAGCAATTAAAAAATCAAGGATTTGCAGGAGTGCAGAATTTCCCAACAGTAGGACTAATAGATGGAGTATTTAGACAAAACTTAGAAGAAACAGGTATGGGATACGATCTAGAAGTAGAAATGATAAGAAAAGCCCATGAACTAGATATGCTTACCACTCCTTATGTATTTGATACAGAACAAGCTAGAAAGATGACAGAAGCTGGGGCTGATATTCTAGTTGCTCATATGGGTCTAACTACCAAAGGAACAATAGGAGCAAAAACAGCATTAACATTAGACGAATCCGTAAAAAGAGTACAAGAAATTTGCGATGTTGGTAAATCAGTAAATCCTGATATATTGGTTATTTGCCATGGTGGTCCTATTGCTATGCCTGAAGATGCTGCCTACGTACTTGAAAGAACAGAAGGAGTAGTAGGATTCTTTGGAGCATCGAGTATTGAAAGGATTCCTACGGAAATAGCTATAAAAGAGCAAGTTGAATCCTTTAAGAGTATAAAGTTATAGTAGAATGGGGTAGCGGGGAGGGTTCTTGCTGTCCTGCTAGATCGATATGTATATTCCAAGGTGTATTTTAGAGAACGGCTAATAGAGAAGGAAGTGAGGGATAAGCTTTTACTTATCTTTCTTCAGCTTCAATATTTCTACAGCTGCATCTATTCCATATTTAATGATTTTATCTAGAGCTTCTTGAGAAAGTGATATGATACTTCCAAAGTAGACAGTCTAATTAATTAAAATTAGATTATCTATTGGAGGTATTTTTTTATGGGAAGAAAACCAAAGCTTAGTAAGGAAGTAAAAGCTAAAGTTTTTAGAGAGTATGAAGAAAGCAATGTTAATTTTAACGATATTGCTAAAGGAATTAGAGCTCACCATGAGGTCCTTTGACGTTGGTATCTAAGATATAAAGAACATGGTCTTAGTACATTTGAAACATCAAACAAAAATCGTTCATATAGCAAAGAATTTAAGCTGTCAGTGGTAGAAGAATATACATCAGGTAAATATTCACTAGCAGATTTATCTACCAAACATAATATTGGTACTAGAGTTATCCTCCTTGGGTTAATAAATGGTATAGAAATAAAAGATTATGATCCTAAAGGAGACATCTATACCATGAAATCTGGAAAAACTACATTTGAAGAGAGATTAGAAATAGCAAAGTGGGTTATTGACAACAATATGAGCTACAAAGATGCAGCTGAAAAGCATGGGATCACTTATGCACTTGTATATAAATGGACAAGAGCATATCTAGATAAAGGTCCTGAGGCCTTAAGGTATCAAAAACGTGGACCAAAGCCAAAGTCAGAAATTGATAAAAGCAAATTAACTGAAGTTGAGAAATTAAAGCTTGAGCTCGAAAAAGAAAGAACATTAAGAAGATGAGAATTTGATCTGGAAATTCTTAAAAAAAGAGGAAATTGAAAGGATGTTTCGCTCTCGAAAGTAAGGCATGAAGCAGAATACAAAACTGTAGATTTTTTAAAAGATAAAGGTTATCCAGTAACCAAAAAATGTTTGATAGAGCAATACAAAAACATCCTGATGCAAAGCCCATATTTCATAGTGATATGGAATTCCAATACACTAATAATACCTTTTAAAGCTGGAATTTTTTACAGAAAAAAGTTTGAAACACTAGGAGAATTAAGGGAAAGGATAGCTGAATACATAAATGTTTACAACAAAGATAGATTTTTAATGTGCAAAATTTTTTTAATTAAATTGCTTGTTTACTTGACAAGAATCAGTTCATTAGTAGATGCCTGTGTTACTTTCTCCTTAGGGTTTATTGCTATTTCTTCTAATTCTTCTATGTCCAGATATGTAGATTTAAGCAGTTCTATAATAGTGGCAGTTTACCTCATTAAAAATGGCATTATCACAATCAAGTCTAGGGAGGATTTTGTATTTGGAAATAAAACTTTACATTAATATATCCAAGACATATAAAAAATCCCCTAAATAGTTTAATAGAGCATAAAAAATATCGGATAATAAATATAATGTATATACTTATTATCCGATATTTTTATTTATATTAAAATAATTAAAAGTATAATAGTAAGAATGTATAGCCGGTATAAATTACTTATAAAGCACACAAACAAACGTTCACATAATATAACTATATTACTTACATATTATGATACAGAAAATGTTAACATAGAAGAAATTATCATAAAGGGATCTCGAGCATATACATGGGAAATTGGTGATATGATTTATTTAATATGATATCAAGACAGTATTGAATGTCATATTGTAGGAAACTTAAGTAGAGATGAGATCATAAAAGTTGCAGAAAATATTTCTAAATAATTTAAAAAATATGTCCCTTTTTTCCTCCTTATACGTTATATAGGTAAGAACCTAGATTAATAACACGATAAAGACTATGTATCTTGAAAGAAGATATATAAGAGTAACCTGCTGTTTAGGAAGTGATGTTTATGTTGTGAGAGAGTTTGCATAGACATAAGAATCCCTATATGTAGGAAAGTTGTCGTATAGAATAAATAGTGCATAATAGGTATATGACAATAAACTAAGGATAAGGATTATAGTAAAAGATATGAATTAAGAAAAAGTGGTTAAAGATGAAAATAAACCTGAAATCGGTGGGGAGTTACATTATTTTATCAAGAGGTATTCCGCATTTGTGTCAATTATGGCGTTTGGAAAATGCCTACTATATTTTAATTTGAAAGGAGAGATAAACTATGAAAAAACAATTATTTCTTATGCGGTTTAGAGTTTATGTATTATCATTACTATTAGTTTTAGCAATGATACCAACAACATTCAGCTATTCATAAACTTATGATAATGATAAATCAATTGTATCTATTGATTTATATGAAAATGCTAAATCAAAAGGTTTAGTAAGTTATCAAGTAGATTTTGAGGGTAATATACAAGGGCCTGAAGATTTCTCAATTGATGGTGATGATGTATATTTACTGAATTCTGCAGATAATTTGATTTTGAAATTCACAAATGGTTATTTTTCAAAAAAAATCGATATGGGTGAAATAATAGTTGTAAAGATTGCTTGTGAAGATGGAACTCTATATGCATTAGGGAATGACCTTTCAATAATACAAATTAATTCAGATGATAATAGGATTACAATACCAGTAGATGACATAAATACTGAAGCCATCACAGACTTTAAAGTAAAAAATGGAGTTTTGTATATTGTAACATCTGAAGGAGATGTAGGTACAACTTATATACTTAATACTAAAGGTGAAATAAAGGAAAGAAATATAAAGAAATTAAAAGGCCGTATTTTTGATGAAAATACTATTTATCAGGTCGAGCTATTACCTGAAGAAGGTCATTCTATTGGACATAGCTGCGAAATGAAAATAATAGATATAAAATCTGGTGATACTGAATCTATAATTTTAGAATCTGAATATTGGGTTGTAGGAGCACAATTCCTTGGTTATGATAGTGATGGCAACTATAGGATTAAAATGTTTGAGATGGCTACGAATGAAAATTTTAATATTGTTGTGGAAGAAACAATTAGAACTATAGGAAAAGATGGGTCTACTAAAGCCATAAGAGGATTGGATACACAATTTAAATCAATTACTAATCAAGTAAAAGTATTTGGAAACGATATCTATGAATTGAACAATCTTAAAGATAAGGTTCAAATAATAAATATAAGTGAACCTAATGAAAAAACCACATCTTCATACAAATCAAAACTTCAAAATATTGTGGAGCCAATTAGTGATTTAGATCCAGATATTACGAACGGGGATAATCAACTAATGATTTCTAGATCAACAATTATGTCAAATGCAAAATCTTTCCATTCTAGTTTCAGATGGTCGTGTCAAAGCAAGAATTTAGAGCCTTTAACAAACTGGACGAAGCCAAGGTATGTTGGTAGTGCTGGAACATATCAATATATGCCTTATTGCTGGGGAGGATTTAGTTCAATCGACCAGTATAACTCAGGAATGAGTGGTACAGGACGCGTTGGCAACATAAATACTTCAACTTCAGGACATGTATCTAATACGTATGGTTTAGATTGCTCAGGGTATGTTTCACGTTGTTGGGGTACTAGTACGAAATACGGAACATCTACTATTATGAATATAGCGAAAAAAATTAATGCAAGTGATTTATTGGAAGGAGATGCATTAAATAATAGTGGATCACATATAGTGTTATTTGAAAAATATGATGGAGCTGGTAACTATGTGTTGTATGAATCAACGAAATTGAATAGCTATGATCGCGTATCTCATACAGTTCGTTCTATTTCCAGCATGGGAAATTATGTTCCAATCCGTTATAATGGTGTTTCAAAATAAGTATATAGGGTTTTATAGAGGCGTCAATGTATATTTACAATTATGCCTTCCGACAGACTACGTCTGAAGGCATAATTGTTTTAATGTTTCTGAGAGTATTATGAATTAATAAGAGGTGATGTTATGAAAAAATTAATATTTTGTATTGTAATAATGGTTTTAACAACTTTTTTAATTGTGAGTTGTACTGATCGAGATTCTCATGATGAAAATTCCGAGTTACCAGAGGTGATGAATCAACAAGAACAGCCTAATAATCAATTAGCTGAATATAAAGGGCAGGTAGCGATAATTACTGAAGATGTAATTTTGAAAGATCCATATGTGATCACAGTAGATTCAAATAATAATCCTGTATATCAAAAATTAGAAAATCAGGAGTTTTCACTGAATAAAAATGACATGGTAATAGTAATTGAAGAACGCAATAATGAGTGTAGAATTGTTCAAGCATTCGGTGATATTCCACTTATCCGGGGTACAATTGAGAAAAGCAAACTAAGTTATGATAAATCACTTTTTAGAGATAATGCTAATCAGGCGATTGTTAATAATGTAATGAGTTATGATGGAGTTGATGGGAATGAAAAAGGGATCCAAAGTGGGGTAGGGGTAATATTAGAACGCCAGGAAGGCTGGGTAAGAATGTCTATACTTATGGAGGAATCTGATCTTTGGTTCAAATTAGAGAGTTTATCCTTTGAGTTTGATACATCAGTAATTGATATTATGCATTATTAGATAAAAGAGGAGCTTTATATAGAATTAAAATATTGCTTATGGTAAAATATTGAACATGGCAAAATTTTGCAGCTCATGAGTCTAGCGACAGGAAAAAATTAATAGATTATTTGGAGTTCACAGGGGTGGGAAATTTGATAATTTTACTATTTGGTGTCATGATGGATGACAAAGTAGATTTTATAAACAAGATTTTTTCAAAAATGAACGTCAAAATGTATAATATTTCTCTTAATATATTAAAGGATAAATTTGATGCAGAAGAAGCTGTCTCACAAACTTTTTTGAAGATTATAGAGAATATAGAAAAAATATCTACTTTACCATGTTCTCAAATCGAGCCATACTGTGTAGTAATACTAAAGAATGAAACAATGAATATTATAAGAAAGCGAAAAAAGATTATATATGTAGAGAATGTAGACTATATTGACCGTAGCGAAGAGGATTATAATATTGAAGAAGAGTATTTAGAAACAGTAGATAAAGAACAACTACTTTCATGTATTAATAAACTTTCAGATGATGAAAAATTTTTTCTTCATCTGCGCTTTGTCAATGAGATGAGATTTAAAGATATTTCAGAACTTTTAAAAATTACTGAAGAAGCTGCAAAAAAGCGTAGTCAACGAATTTTAGAAAAATTACGTCTATATTGTGAAGAAGGTGGGTTGAATGTCTCAAATATCTAAAGATGTGATGAAGCATGTATGCGAACTATCTTTACGGGCTGAATTAGAAAAAATGTATAGATTAAATGTGAATAGTATTATGTATCAACCATTATCTGATGAGAAGGTTAATCAATTAGCTAGAAAAATAGGTTTATTACCTTTAGAATATCGTAATATTCTTTTCTTTTGCTATTGTTTTAATAGTACATCTTCTGAAATAGAAAAGGTACTAAAGATAGAAAATGTCATAAGTAAAATACGCTACATACAAAAAATGCTATCTAGTTTTATGGGACTTGGGGATTCATGGATTGATGAGAATTCTATGAAAAGGGCTTGTAATATAGCACTTATAGAAGATATAAAAGACTATGATAATATTAAGGTATTACATGAGCCTAATTACTCTAAGTCTTTCTGGTGAAAACTAAAAGATGTGAAGATTAAACAAAATCCTAATAAAATGGCTAAGTTAATAGCTAAAAGAGTCGCTATTTTTATGCTGATATGTATCCTAACTTTCTCTGTTATTTTGACAGTTAATGCAGAAGCACGTGAAAGGGTGTTTGATTGGATTATTGAGGTATTTGAAAAATTCAGCATATTTACACCTCAAAATATAGATGAAGATAATCATTCAATAATGAATACTCGAGTTATGTGGTAAGCAATTACCAACCATACTTTGTGATAAGCAAAACATTGTTCTTGTTGACTGTGGTTTTCGGAGCATTCCCATATATTGAAAAGGAACTGGAGATACAATTGTGTTGGAGGACGGTAAGCCTGCTATCGAAAATCCGCAGTTTGCACTGGATATTGAACATGCTATAAAGTCTATGAAAAGACTATTGTTACTAAAGGCATAACTTGCTATTACTATCATGGCGTACTTCTTGTTTCTGCCTAACTGGATCTAGAGTACAAAAATATGTATGATGAAACATATCTAAAATATAATTTTATGCGAAATTTGAATTTAAAATGAGACAATGTCAAGTTGACAATTTATATAATAGACATTTTCTTTGATGATGAGATACAAGAAACGTTGAGCAAAAAGTTCGATTATTTAAGGAGAAAACATAAAGATATTAGCATGAATACAAAAGAAGTATTTAAGCATAAAGGATATAATCAATGCAGAGTAGGAGAAAATATTTTCGCATTGGATGTAAATTTAAGACCATGCATGTTGAGAAGAAATTATATTGGACTTAACTTGAGAAAATATGTTAATAATCATATTTCAGTAAATGGCGAGGATATTGTACAAGAAATGTTGGCAAATAAGATTGATATTTTACCACAGAAAGGCACTTGTCCAGGAGCAAAATTATAATTATTTGTGATATTAACAGGATATTAGGAAGATTAACAAGTAAAAAAAGAGAAGTATATGATAGAGTTATAGGAATTTCCATTGATAGTAGTGTTGATGAATATATAAACCTTGCGAAAGCAATAGATTTGGTAGATAGAGTTGATGTAATAGGATGTTATGATGAGAAGTTTCAAATGATTGCTGCAAAAGTAGCAAAAATACTGAATCTTGATTTTTTATCGGAAGATACTATAGATAATAAATTCAATATGAGGAAAAACTTTTAAATAAGTTAAATGATCCTTTAAAATTTGCAAGAATTAACCCTGAAAAAGAACTAAAAGAATTTGCTATTTTAAATGGATATCCTATTGTTTTAAAACCGATTGATGGCACAGCTAGTACAGGAGTATTTATAATAAAAAGTGAAGAAGATACTAAAAAAGCGATTAAATGGTTTGAGTTAAATGCTAAAGGGTGTCAAATGTATACTGAAAGTTACTTGAAAGGAAAAGAGTATAGTGTCCAGGCGATGTCTTTTAATAGACAACATAAGATTCTTGTTGTTACAGAAAAATTTAAAAGTGAGGATCACTGTATTGAAATTGGTCATTGTTTGCCAGCAAATTTAGACAATAATATATCAAAATCTATAGAGATGTATGTTGTTTCAATTTTAGAGGCACTTGGAATTGATAATAGTGCTTCTCATACAGAAATAATTTTAACTGAAAAAGGACCAGTGGTAGTTGAAACTCATGCAAGAGCAGGAGGAGACAATATTCCAATTTTACTTCAAAATTCAAAGGGAATAAATCTCTATGAAATGATAGCAAAATGTACATTAAGAATTAATCCTTTCGAAAACTTTATAACTGTTCCTGGTGCAAGTAAATATACTGCAATATGATACTTGTGTCCAGAAATTCAAGATACTTTAGAACAAGTTAACGGTATAGAAGAATTAAAACAATAAAAGGATATTATTTCAATAGAGTTATTAAAATCAAAATGTGATTATATAGGTATTGTACATAATTCTTTCGACAGATTAGGATATGTTATTGCATCTGGAAATACTTTTGATGAGGCTGTAAAAAAGTACAGTCTGGAGTTAGAAGTTTAAAAGTGTCAGCAATTATTGATATAGATTGAATAATTAAGCTAATCATCGAAGCTTAAAAAATGGGTTATGATATGGGGAAGATACAAGATATTAAATTTGTCCGATTTAAGAGGCAAACACAAATTATATATTTTTGAAGGCTATTGCATTAAGGCTGATAAATAGTGAGAGGTCATTAATAGTTAAGGAATTTCAAAAGGATTTCAGAAGATAGAAGTGGATGAGGAAATTCTTGTTGCGTTTATGATGGAAGTGCAATTTTGAGGAATCACTGTTTACAATATTACCTTTAACCTTCTAAATTTGAGACGAAATTACAAGAATTTTATAAAGGTGAAAAGCAAAGGTTTATTATTGAAAATGTTGGTATTGCAGGCATAAGTAAATATTAGGTATTTACAGGAAATATATGATATTAAGCTCTAGAGATGATAGATGTATAATAAAGGGGCGATTCCAAAATATTAATTGGTCAGCCCCATTTTTTATCTACAGCTGCTTGATGTTAGATTCTAAAAAATTAATACAGCTTGTTATACAACCTGGAAGATATAAAACTTAAGATAGTCCGTCTCAGGAACGTTCCACAGGATGGGATGGTCTGGAGCCTGCTGACGGGCTTCAATTTGTCTTAAGGATACTGCAGCATCCTTAGCAGCACTTGCAAGTATTTTGCGGAATAAATCATCTGTCACGAAGTGACTACAACTGCAAGTTGCTAAATATCCGCCTCGGGGCAGTAGCTTCATTGCCTTAAAATTTATCTCTTTATATCCTCGGGTAGCTGCCTCAACAGTCTTACGGGATTTGGTAAAAGCTGGTGGATCAAGGATTATAAAGTCATAATTCCGACATTTCTGGTCTGCTAGTCTTGTCAGAAGGTCAAACATGTCCTCACACAAAAAATCCATTTTTCCATCTAAGTTATTACGTATGGCGTTTGCTTTTGCCATGTTAATGGCTGACTGTGAGATATCTACGCAGGTTACACGCTCTGCTCCACCCAATGCTGCATTGAGACCGAAGGAGCCAGTATGGGTAAAGCAGTCCAGTACCCGCTTGCCATTGGCAACTCGGGCTACAGCAGCACGGTTGTACTTCTGGTCTAAGAAAAAGCCGGTTTTCTGCCCGTTTTCAACATCTACTAGATATCTTACGCCATTTTCGCATATCTCGGTAACAGCGGATTCTGGAACAGGTATGCCATCGAAGCGGTACCAGCCTTTGTATTCCCGTAGGCCTTCTTTTGAACGAAGGGAAATGTCATTGTGCTCATAAATGCCAGTTATAGTTTCATCCATTTCAGTAAGTACATCCCAAAGGGCACGGTAAACCGTATCCTTGATAAGTTCCATGCCTAGACAGGTAATCTGCACAGACAGAATGTTATCGTAGCGGTCCACTGTCAGCCCTGGCATTTGGTCCGCCTCACCGTGGATCAGGCGGCAACAAGCAAAGTCAGCACCAGGCATGACGGTTTTTCGATAACGAATGGCATATTCAATGCGGCGGCGCCAAAAGTGATTATCAAATACATCGTTAGCGTTGCGTGAAATAAGTCGAACGGTAATCTTACTAGTACTGTTGTAAAAACCTGTACCCATAAAGGAGTTTTTGGCAAACACATCTACCAACTCTCCATTTTGAGGAACGCCTTCTATATCAAGGATTTCTTCACCGTATATCCATGGATGCCCATTCTGAATACTGCGCTTTGCCTTAGGGGATATCATGACTCGGGGATACTGTCGTTCTTCTTTCTTCATTAGTGTCTCCTTTCGAAATAGATTGTTTTCTGTGTCGATTATAGCATATTTCTATTATGCCTTCAACGTGAGCATCAAATACGCTATATTGCTAAAGAAATATCATAACTTATCAATTTTAATTTAATAGATCATTTTTTCTATCGTTTATAATATGTTGTTTGTATAGTATAATTAAATGCACACAATAAATATGTACGAGGAGGATCCGAATGGTATTTCCGGTAGGTTATTATGAATTCAATAAGGATGAGGGGCTGAATTTTCAGTTAAATCGTTTCTATTCATCCGGAACGATAAGTTATGATGAATTACTGGAAATCTGAAGTAAAGCAAATAGTTTTGATGGATGGATCAGAATTTTTACAGAATTTGTTGAAGATGCAGAAAAAAAAGGGAATACTTGAAAGTGGCCTAGTTTTATACGCTTGGAGACAAAAAAGACAAACAAGGAAGGCGATGAAGAAGATCCTATACCAAAAGTGCCGCAGAAACTATGACTTGGTATATGGAAGGGTCAATGGTCTTGTCTATGAGAATATCCCCTATGGTACTGACTATCTGTCCGTCTACTATATGAGACCACAGTCACCGAAGGGGACTGTCCTTATCTATGGCTACTACCATATGGCTGTTATTGAAATTTTATGGTTACTAATACAAGACGGGATGAAATTGATAAGTACTGGGTTAATACCATTACGGAGGTTGATGCGATTGCAAATTTGCTATCAGCCATTGATAAATACGGGCTTACTTCTGTTGCTCATTTTGTACTGGTTGAGAAATGCTGTATATATAATTATTACAAGCTGTTTATAGATAATTATTAAATATTGCTTAAATAATATGATTATACATATGAGGTCAAAGTATTCGTTGAAGTAAATAAAATAGAGCCCGACGTGTATAATTATTTTAAGGATTGTTACAGCTATTTATATTGTAAACAAAAGGTAATATTTTAAATCTGACTCCTTAAAAATAAAAAGCAAAGGAGTGTGCTATGATGCTATCTGAAAAAAATTCTATACTTAGGAGTGATGAAGAACTTCAAAAGCTTACGGTGGGTGAATTAAAACTACACAATGCACCTATCATTATTGTGGAATATGATCCAAATTGGCCTAATTTATTTGAAAGGGAAGCAAACCGGATTCGTTCAGTACTTGGTAGCAAAGCGTTACAAATTGAACATGTTGGTTCGACTTCGGTTCCTGGGCTTTGTGCTAAACCAATAATTGATATATTGTTAGTTGTAAAGAACTCTGCTGACGAGCCTTCCTATGTCCCAGCATTAGAAGAAGCAGGCTATAGTCTACAAATTCGAGAACCCGAATGGTTCGAACATCGTTTGTTTAAAGGACCAGATACTGATATTAATATACATGTGTTTAGTGAAGGTGCGTCTGAAGTAGATAGGATACTACGCTTTCGTGATTGGTTGCGTTCTAATGAGAGTGATCGTAACAAATATGCACAAGTCAAGCGAAGGTTGGCAAAGAATAAATGGCGGCATGTTCAGCATTATGCAGATGCGAAAACATCTATTGTTCAGGAGATTATGGAACGGGCAAATAGCATTAGGTGATATTATCTTGCTAGAAATTTTTTATTGGATTTATTTGGGTGGCGAAAATAAGTATGAAATATATGAGTAACAAAGAAATTCCCAGAAAAGCCATTAAAACATTGAAAATTATAAATGAACTACTTGAGGATATGTTAGTTGGCGTATATTTATGTGGCTCAGCAGTAATGGGTGGCTTACGTAAGGATAGCGATGTAGATATTTTGGTGGTAACTAATCAAGATTTATCTGAAATAGTTCGGAAAGATCTTACAGATAAGCTAATGATGATATCTGGGAGTATAGGAGATATAAAAGGTATAAGGCCACTTGAAGTTACGGTCATAAATCTTAATAATATAGTTCCTTGGCATTTTCCTCCAAAACATGAATTTATGTATGGTGAGTGGCTAAGAGAACAGTTTAAAAAGGAATGATTCCTAAACCAACTTATAATCCTGATTTAGCAATTTTTTTAGCTAAATCAAGAAAGAGTAGTATCAATCTCTATGGCCCAAAGGCAACAGAAGTACTTGAACTTATACCAATTGTAGCACAGGAAATCCGCAATTTAGCAGATGATACAAAACAAAAGCTTAACGGTATGATGCAGTTTGTCAACAGTATTAGGATTGCTGCTGAAGAAAGCAAGGTTAGTTTAAACAATACCATTAATTCGTCTTATCAGATGAGTGAAAAAATAGAAGCAGTATCCGATACCGTAAGTATACATGAAGATGCTAAGAAGAGTGTGGAGTTTGCAGGACAGATATCCCAAATTGATAATCAGTTGTCTGAAATGTTGGGCACGATGTTTCAGAGTCTTGAGGGCGGTATTCATGCCATTAAAAAAGAAGAAATACTGGATGTATTATCAAAAGCTGTGAAAGCTCATATGAAATGGATAGAAGTTCTAAAAGTTTCTGTTGATGAAATGCGGATTTATCCTCTGCAAACCAATCCAAGAAAATGTGCTTTTGGATATTTTTACAATGCTATACGCATAAATTATGCAGAAATAATTGAAGAATGGAAGCAAGTAGGTGAGATTCACCATAGATTTCATCTAATAGGGGATAAGGCAATCGAAGCCATAAAAAACCATCAAAAAGGCCAAGCTTTGGATTTATGTAATGAAGCAGAAACATTATCCAAAGAAATAATTCATTTAATGGAAAACATAATGAGTAAACTAAAATCATTGGATAAACTAGGATGAATAATATTGTGTCTTAATAAGAAGAATTAGACTATTATCATTAAGATCTATAATTAACAGCATCCAAAGTATAATAAAACAATTGACTAATTTTCACTTTCTTTACTTTCCTTAAATTTAAAAACTGTTAAAAATAATATATATTAACCCTATAATAAGTGAAATATAAATGTTAATATCTATACCGTAAATATCCATCAGATATCCTAATCCAACATTTAGTACAACAGATATTATTGTTCTAGCAGCACTAATCAAGGATACTATACAGGCACAGTTATCTTCGTTTATTGTGCCAACCAAGGAACATAACGCTGAAGAATTGCCTGGATTTGTATCGTTGGTGGATGGGAAAGTGAAAGGAATCATAACGTATAACATTAATGGTGATGAATGCGAAATAGTATCTCATGATAGCTTGCATGAAAATATTGGTATTGGGAGTGCGCTTATTAATAATGTTGTTAATGAAGCAAAGATTAATGGATGTAAGAGAGTTTGGCTGATTACTACGAATGATAACATACATGCAACAAGGTACTATCAAAAAAGAGGTTTTAATATGGCTAATAGCAATGATAATAGATAATTTTCTGCCATTCTTAATTGCAAAATATTATAAGAATTATGATCATAAAAAGATGGTTTTAAGTGTTTTGGTGTGTAAACAAAGTCCAGTAAAATGGTATTATAATATATGGTGCATTATTTCAGGATTTGTTTTTATTATAGGAGGAGGCGTAATACACTCTTTCTGAAAGAAATAGTAAGAAATTGCTTAGATTAGGAGATATAAACATAGGAAATTTAAACAAAGAATCCATGTTACGTGGTCACATAATATTGATGTAAGTAATTTCCACAGCACATAATGTAAATACAAAAATAGCATATCCAGCACAACTCCTTATTAAACTCCTATTTTCATCTTATCTAGATAGATATTCTAATGGAAAGCTTAATGTATTTGGAAAGTATATTGTAGGCAAGTTAATCTATGATATCTTCAATATGAAATTTCTATTTGACTTAGATGAGTAAATTATGGAGAACATAAAATATTAGTAAGTAAATTTAATTTGAATAAACAAGGCTTATACGGATGGATATCCTTATATGGTAGTTCCATACCGATATAAGCCTTAATTTGTAAAATTTTTCTTGCAAATCATTTTATATTGATATAATTTGTACATATAGATATCAAAACAAAGAATTGGCCAATAGAATACCAATAAATACAGGATGTGATAATTATGGATTATAAGAAATTACATGATTTTGTAGCTAAAAACCAGAAAAATATCTGTCAGATAACGGTTATGAAAAAGGGTAATCTTGTATACACTGACACCTGGAACGGTTTTAGTGAGAATGATAATCTTCACATAGCATCGGTGACAAAGAGTATTATTTCTCTTCTGATTGGTATTGCAATTGACAGGAATCTGATTATAGATTTAGATCAAAAAATATTGGATTTTTACCCTGACTACCAGATAAAACGTGGGGAAAAAACTATTCAGCAGATAAGGCTCAGGCATATGCTGTCTATGACCGCCCCTTATAAATTCAAGTCAGAACCATGGACCAGGGTCTGTTCCAGTTCGGACTGGACTAAGGCTGTTCTTGATTTGCTTGGCGGAAGGGCAGGTATCACACGGGAATTTAAATATGTTACCCTTGGAATACAGGTTTTAAGTGATATAATCTATAAGACTAGCGGGATAAGCACAATAGAATTTGCCAATAGGGTGCTTTTTTCTCCTCTTGGTATTAAAGCTCGAATCCCTTATATAGCAAAAAATAAAGAGGAGCATATTGCCTTTATAACTTCAAAGGAATCAAGAAAGGGTGTTTGGCTTTGCGAACCTAAAGGGATAGCTGCTGCGGGATTTGGATTATGTATGTCTTCTATGGATATGGCAAAAATCGGGCAGATGTGTTTGGAGGAAGGAGTGTATTATAATCAGAAAATTATTCCTTCTGATTGGATTAAGGAAATGAGATCTCCGTTCGTTCAATGTGGTGAGAGATTTGGTAATATGGCTTATGGCTATTTGTGGTGGATAATTGATTCTAAAAATAATGTTTACGCTGCAATAGGTGATGGTGGAAACGTCATTTATGTAAATCCAGGCAAGGAATTAATTATAGCTGTAACATCCACTTTCAAACCAGCTGTGTTTGACAGGATCCAGTTTATATGTGAATATATAGAACCGATGGTGTGTTAGCTGCGTCAATTGATGAGTCGAATGTTTTGCTTTCAATTGCAAAGGTTATATTACATCTCCTAGCTGTAGATGGATTAAGAGTAGGATAGAATGGATGTACAAGCATTAACCTTCTGTAGAATTTAGATGATTATACAAACCCTATCATTGAAGAACAATTATCGGGTACTATTATGAGTCTTTCTGGGCATACAACAGATTCAATTGGCTTACTATTAGAAGATGGTTCTTTGTTTTGTGGTGATGCTGCAATGAATAGTTTTCCAAGTTTAAATAGAATAACCATTTGGATTGAAAATTTAGAAGATTATAGAAGATCCTGGGAAGTAATGCTCAATTTGGAGCCTTCAATGATATATCCCTCCCATGGGAAACCATTTAAAAAAGAAGATTTGAAGAAAAATATGCATAAGTTAGGTGAGTTAAAATTATATCCTTTGAAATGATTGCTATACTCCCAATGTTTAGTATAAAATAATGGTTGAAAAAATATAAAAGAGAATAGCTCCGTTAATGATGGAAGTGCTAAATAGGCAAATATAACAAATGGGAGGCTATTCTTATGAATATAATTTTACTTAAAGAAAGGAACATGTGTTATGAAAAGTGTAAAACCAGGAAGAGGGCCATCAAAAATGGGAATGGTCAGTGGAATTGGTGCCACCTTGTTTGGAATATTTTGGTGTATTGTTGCTGGAAAGATGGGAGCATGGTTTATGATTCCCTTTGGACTTATATTTGTCTGTATGGCAATCTATAATGTGATATACCATCATCATAATGCAACCTCAGAGAACCGTTATTCCATCGTTGATATAGTAGATGGAAAAGAAGAGAGAGACCCGCTGAATGAGAAATATGGAAAAAAAGCCTCAGCTAATCAGGCTATCTATGATCAAAATGGGATAGGTGCTGCCTATTGCCCTTATTGTGGAGCATCCGTAGATTTAGAATTTAACTTCTGCCCAAAATGTGGAGAAAAACTTCCTAATTGATGCTAAGAGTGTAATCTATATGTTTCTACAAATTTTCCAAACACTGAAAAACAGTAACATGTTCCCATAAAAGTAGACACAAGATGATGTTATAAAATAGTTCCTTTTCTTATAGCTAGCTTTGTTTCAGGAGTATTGGCAGTTCTTTTAGGAAAGGCATTGTTGAAAAAACGTTTTGTGAGGGCAGGTAGTGTATAATGAAAGCATTGATGTTGGAAAGTCGAAAAAGAAAGTCACTGCTGGACCCGCATACAAAAATGTTGATGGTTCTTACAATTACTGCTGTCATAATAGGTGGAGTAAATGATGGCTTCATGAATATTGTAAAGCCAGCTTTGACCATGGTGCCACTTGTTTTGTTCATGTCAGGAAATAAGTGGAAGAGCGCCATGTTGTATACGGATATATATAGCTGCTTTTATGGGGTAATGAGCAGAAATTGGGCAGTCATATTAAATGCTCTTATGTGGATTATTTTTAGCTTGGGATTTAAAATTAAAAGCATTTATAATAGACATAAACTTGAAACTTTAAGAAGAAAGGGTATTTGCTATGATGGCTCTGTGGTTAAAATAATTCCTGCACCTTGGGTTAGGATAGGAAGCTATGTAACAGCCCGAGTTGAATGTCTCTATAAAACTGAAAAAGGCGATAGCTTAATTAGTAGCGGCTATTATCTCTTATTGCCTTTTGATAGAAAAGAAGACCTACATGCAAAAATCTACTTTAATCGTAACAACTTGGAGAAGAACATTATTGAACTTTTCCGAAAGGATACTGGCCTTTCATTTTAATTAACATGATTTCATAATTATTAATATAAAATGTGTAATTAATTGCAAAATTGGTATATATAGAAGTGACTTGTTTTATTTAGGGATCCCATCGTAATTAAATTGTTTGATAGTACACGCTTTGATAGGTCATAGCATACTGCAATAAAAGAATATAAAAGGGGGAAGACGATTGATATTAATTTCATGGAATATTGATTCATTAAATGCTGCATTAACAGGTACTTCAAGTAGAGCTTTGTTATCTAGAAAGGTATTAGAAACTATCATAGGGCATTATCCAGATGCTATTGCTTTACAGGAAACAAAGTTACCAAGTACTGGTCCTACTAAAAAACATTTAGAAATATTGAGGGATATGTTTCCTGATTATGAAATTGTTTGGAATAGTTCAGTAGAACCGGCTCGTAAGGGATATGCTGGTACCATGTTTTTGTATAAAAACCGTTTATCACCATCAGTGACTTTTCCCCAAATCGGTGCCCCAGATACCATGGATTATGAGGGGAGAATCATTACTTTAGAATTTGAGCAATTTTACCTAACACAAGTTTATACCCCAAATGCAGGGGAAGGCTTAAATCGTTTAGAGGAACGTCAAATGTGGGATAGAAAATATGCAAATTATCTAGTAGAACTTGATAAGAAGAAGCCTGTTATTGCTGCAGGCGATTTCAATGTAGCACATAAGGAAATAGACCTAGCTCATCCTGATAGCAACCGTCAATCTGCTGGTTTCACCGATGAAGAACGTCAGGGTTTTACAAATCTACTGGAAAAGGGCTTTACAGATACCTTTAGATATCTTCATGGTGATGTGACTGGAGTTTACACTTGGTGGGCTCAGCGGGCTAGAACAAGTAAAATCAATAATTCTGGTTGGAGGATTGATTACTGGCTGGTAAGCAATCGTATTGCTGATAGGGTTATTAGGTCTGAAATGATTGATTCAGGACCAAGACAAGACCATACACCAATATTACTTGAAATCGATATCTAAAGGTAGTAACTTTTTCAATATTGTAGGTAAGCAAATTATGATACTATGAGTTAAAGGGGGAGTATGTATGAAGACATTAAAAATTGCAGACGGAATATATATGTTTACTATGAATGTTGAGGATATACTATTTGAGGGAATTTGGGAGATTGCAAATGGAGTAACTCTTAATTCCTATATAGTTCAAGGGGAAAAGACTGCAATAATTGATGGCGTAATTGGTTGGGATGGGATACCTGAAACCCTTTATGTGAACTTAAAGGAAATTGGAATTGATCCAAAAAATATCGATTATTTGATTGTTAATCACATGGAACCAGACCATTCAGGCTGGATTTCAAATTTTAGAAAAATTAAGGATGATTTGACGGTAATATGTACTGAGAAAGCTGCAAAGATGGTAGCGTCATTTTATGGTGAAGACAACATAAAAATTGTTAAGGAAGGAGATATTTTAGATCTTGGAAAGGGTAAGGTACTGAGCTTCCATCCGGTACCAAACGTTCACTGGCCAGATACCATGTACACTTATGAAAGAGAAACAAAAACTCTTTTCTCATGTGATATGTTTGGAGCCTTTGGTAGGATGGGAGACCATTGCTTTGATGACGAGCTGACACCCGAAGAGATAGATTTCTTTGAATTTGAAGGAATAAGATATTATTCTAATGTAATGACAACTTTTACACCTAGTTTGAGAAAGGCAATTGAGAAGGCAAAAACACTAGAAATAAATACTATAGCACCTGGCCATGGTCCGATTTATAGAAAAAATCCTCAAAAAATCATAGATGATTATTCTAGGTTCTCCTTGTATGCTGAAGGAGCAGGTAAGAATGAAGTTACGATATTGTGGGGGTCCATGTATGGAATGACTGCAAAAGCAGTTGATTACGTTGAAGGCATACTTCAAAGAGAGGGTGTCAAATATAATAAGTTGGAAATGCCTTTAGAAAGTGATAGTGAAATGGTCGCAACTGTTTTTAAATCTGCAGGGATAATTATTGCAGCACCTACCTATGAGTATAAACTTTTTCCACCTGTGGCAACTGCTTTAAATGAGATCGGTAGAAAGAAGATTACAGGAAAGGTGGCTTTTAGATTTGGGTCATACGGGTGGTCTGGTGGTGCAGAGAAGGAGCTAAGTGAAATAATTGAAAGACATAAGATGAAGTGGGATTTCATTGAATCAGTGGAATTTGAAGGAGTACCAAAGGAAGAAGACCTTATTAAGGTAGAAGCTGGGGTGTTAAAGCTTTTAGAAAAGATGAAGGCGAAGGTAGTAGAGTGATTTAACATAAAATTGACAATTCATCTCCCAATGAAATAGTGGGAGATGAATTGCTGAAACAATACCATAGTATCTTTCTACCCATATTTTTATAGTTGATTTTGTATTAAGGACTGGCTATTGTTGAATAGTGGTTGGTGTGAAAAATATGATGCATAAAAAACAAAAAATATAGAGAATGATCACCTGTTTGATATAATGTAATCGTATAAAAAATAATCAAGGAAGGGCATTTTCCATAAATAATGTTATATAATCATTTACATAGCAGACAAAAAGTACTTAAACTTACAATAACAATTAGATCAGAGCGAAACACTTAAATTTGAAATTAACTAGTGAAAGAATATGTTTTTGGCGCCAATAGATAAAAAGTTTTATAGCCATTGCAAAATGCTAGCCGCATATGGGAGGTTGGATCGATATGTCGATAGGTGCTAAAATTAGAGAAATACGCCAAAAAGAGAAGTTAACGCTTAACGAGCTAGCTGAAGAAACAGGATTAACTGCAAGTTATATATCCCAAGTTGAAAGAGGACTAATAGAGCCTTCTATATCCTCATTAAGAAGGATAGCAGCAGCTTTATGTGTACCGTTATATGTTTTTTTAACAGAGGAACAAGAACAGCATGTTCTAATACGTGCAAATGAAAGAAGAAAATTAGAGCTTCCCCACAGTAATATAACATATGAATTTGTCACCCCAATGGGAGCTGATAAAAAAGTAAAATCTAAGATGGAAATTATATACTTGAGATTAAAGGGGAAAAGTTGGAGTAGCGATAAACCTTTTGTACATCCTGCTGATGAATGTATTTTTTTAATTGAAGGGGTAATGGAAGTAGAGTTGGGAACAGAAAAATATACTCTTTATGAAGGGGATAGCATATATATTCAAGAGAATATTCCTCATAGGTTTTATAATCCTAGCGATAAAATGGCAATTGGTATTAGTGTCATATCTCCATGTATATATTAAAGCATATTAACAAGAATCATCTTAAGCAAGGACTATCTTAAATTTAGAATTAAAGATAGTTCTTTTATTTTTTGCTATTAATATTTATATGAAAAGCACGGAATAGATTTATCCTATGTAAAAAACATGGTATAGAAATATCAATTAAAAAAGAAAAGTAAAATAATTCATATAGGATCAGGGGAAGATTATGTAGCTATGCAACATTGAGACAATAAGGGTATAAGATTATAATATATGTTCCATAAAGGCAAGAAATTAAAGTCAAAAGATGGATATGTTAATAAAAAATTATTTGACAATAAATAGGTAATACAATATAATAAAATTAATAAAAAATTAAAAATATAAGTATAATTTAATTAATATATACTTAAAAAATGAGTTGGTTTTGAAGACGCAAGGGGGGTAAAAATGGGTGTAAAAAATCGTATTAAAATATCAATATTAGGAGGTGGTGGTGCGGTAGGTTCAACTACAGCTTATGCTGTAGCTATAGCAGGACTTGCTAATGAATTGGTGCTAGTAGATATAAACAAAGATAAAACAGAAGGGGAAGCACTAGATTTAAGCCATGGAGCAGCTTTTATTGAACCAGTAGATATAAGAGTAGGAGAGTATGAGGACACTAAGGATTCGGACATAGTTATTATTACTGCTGGATTAGCCCAAAAGTCAGGGGAAACGAGATTACAACTTACTAAAAGAAATATAGAAATATTTAAGACAATAATACCAGAGGTTATTAAATATAGTCCTAATTCTATTTTATTAGTAATATCTAATCCAGTGGATATACTAACTTATGTTGCATATAGGTTATCAGGGTTTCCAAGGGAAAGAGTAATTGGATCTGGTACAGTTTTAGATACATCAAGACTTAAATATGAAATAAGCAATAGGTTTAATGTAGATCCTAGGGATGTTACAACTTACATATTAGGAGAACACGGAGATACAGGATTTCCCGTTTGGAGTTTAACTAATATAAAAGGCATAAAAATTGACCAATATGCCCAATTAGTAAATATGAAATACAATGATGAACTTAAAAAAGATATACATGAAAGTGTAAAGAATGCTGCATATGAAATTATTAATAAAAAGGGAGCAACCTTTTATGCTATAGCACTATCTGCAACACATATAGTTGAGTCTATTTTAAGAGATAAAAAAAGCATTTTACCAGTGTCAGCTTTAGTTAACAATTATTACGATGCTAATGATATATATTTAGGAGTGCCATGTATTGTTGGTAGAAATGGCGTTGAAAAGGTACTAAATGTGCAATTAAATGAAGAAGAAATTAATAACTTTAACAAATCTGCAAGAGTATTGAAAACAGCATTAAATGAATCATTTTTGTTAAGTAAAAAATATGTTTCATAAAAACTCTTACTATAGGTACCAATATGTAATAGGACGATATAAAACTGAGAAGATTTTGGTATTTAGAGTTTTATTATTTACTAAATAAACAGCAAAAGATTGTTTGAAAATAGGATTTTTGTCAGTAGTTGAGTGGGCTTTATTGAAGTCCCACTCAACTCTATATGGAATTTTCCCCTAATTTTAGATAAAAACCTTATTTTCATCAAAAAACTTCGGAACAATAGATACATACTCATCTGCTCCGAAGTTGTGTTTTTAATTATTTAAGTTTTTTTCGATAATTTGCTTGTATAAATTTCTTTGTAATCTTCATATCCTTTAAAGTATATTTCTTCAATTTCATTATGGTTAAAAAGACATTATATTTTTCGCGTACCGTTGGACCTATCGGTAAATATTCTGGCATTATTCACTATCTTTTTTTATAATGACTTTTAACTCTATTTTATATTTATCGGTGACATTTTGTATCCGTTCTATAAGTTCAGTTTCTGAAATTTGTTTAGGGTCAATGAGTATTTCAATACCTATATTATCACCTATTGGTTTAATATTAATTGCGAATCCTTTTAACTGATCACAATTTTCTAGTTGTTCAATATCAAATTGAGCAGCTTTTTCAGAATATGCTGTAAAATTAACTAGATATCCATATTCCCAAAAGTTACTATAAGCTTCGATAAGTTCAGTAACTATTCGATAGTCTATCCTATTGCATAAAAGATACCTTACCCCATCCTTGCTTTTTTTACAAGTATATAATTCTCCAAGATCTTCCTCAAGTTCTGTGTTGCTTTCATCTACTGTGTATATGTATACTAAAAAATCTGAAAGAATTGAAACAACAACATCTCTTTGAATATAATTCCATAGATAAATGTTGTTATATCCTATTCTAAAGTCTTTTAAGTAAAAAAGATAAATGGAGTTCTTGTCTTCTTTTTCTAATATGATATATTCTATAGATTTTATAGTTTGCTTAGTTGTTTTCTTTTTAAAAAAATTAAAGAACATTTATATCACCTCTTTTATCTATATGTAGGCTTTCTATATATAACTTTTCCAGTCTTTACCTGATGATTTACCTCCTAGAACTCCAGCTGTGCCTTCTCACTTTATACAGATTGTACCAATGTAAACTTTGTGACTCTACAAAGTTTAACATGATGTAAGAAAAACGTCAATATCGCAAATTAAGACATTTTACTATAATGTTTATTATATTTTGGTTGTAAAATATAAAAATTGTCAGTTTGTTGAAATCAACAAACCGTGTTAATCATTGAATTGCTGAAATGAATGTGCTTTAGGTGTGATATATATGACTTGCGATAACAGAGAAAATTGTTTGCTTAGGGAAGTTTACAAGCAATGCAATTCTCGATTTAGATATATTGTCTAGGTATTTTGGTCTAAGAAATATTTTCGCAAAAGATGAGTCTTATAGGTTTGGATTGAATACTTTTAAGATGTTAGGTGGTGCCTATGTTGTTGGAAAATATTAAGCTAATAAATTGGGTATGGACATTTCAGAAGTATCATTTGAATATTTACATTCTAAAGAAGTAAAAGGGAAAATAGGAGAAATAATCTTTGTAGTTGCTACAGATAGTAATCATGGCAGAGAAGCTGCATGGGCAGTAAAACAATTTGGAAAGAATACAAAGAGATACCTACTTGGATTATGCTAGGTAATATCTTTGGCATTTGGAGTACTTCAAAGAATGAAGATAAAGAGCAGGTTATGGTTGGCTCACATATTGATACTGTTATAGATGCAGGAATTTATGATGGCTGTTATGGTGTAATTTCTGGTATTGAGGTGATAGAAACATTAATTGAAGAAGGATTTAAGCCCTACAGGAGACTGTAATAAATTTTGTGCTTTAAGTAAGTTTGATTACTCTGATCTGACAAGAAAATTTAGATTAAATTTAGATAATAATTTTTCAAATTTGATACTTTAGTTTTAGTTTGCCAAAATTATAGGGAAATATACATAAATTCTTATAATTTTGGCAATAATTTTAAACATGGAGAAATGTGTTCATTTTTTTAGTTAGGTGGTTTCTAGGTAAATAATGGCCTAGGCCATTATTTACCTAGAAACCACCTGTTAAATCCTATTCCCCAAGTTTTTCTATAGATTTAGGGTGC
>NZ_FNNG01000018.1 GCF_900106765.1 Tepidimicrobium xylanilyticum | reverse complement strand
AGCTCCTAGCCTATTCCTCAAATGGTGTTCCTTCAAATAGCGATTTATCTTCTTCATATTCATCACCGTTTTCTGGTAGAACTTCTATAACATCAGGATCATTGTCTACATAATCATATTCGTTCTCATTTCTTATTACTGCTTGGTCTGCTTTAATGGCTTCTAGTAATTGCTGGTTAGGTTTCTGCATTTCTACTGAAAGAATTCCCCACTTGTTTATCATGTTTTTAATTACAGTTTTCTTGCACATTTCATTAAAGTTGTCTTTCCAATTACCAGTACCGTACTTTGCATATTGAACTGAATATTTCTTAGCATGTCCTAGTAAGCTTTCTACGGACCAATAGACTTTCTTTTCAAAGCCATTGAGTAGTGCAAAATATCCAGCATATCCGATTATCTCTTTTTCTTCTCTTTCTTTTTCATCTTCTATAAATTCAATTTCTAATTCTTCTGTCAAAGGATTCCAGTTTTTTAATTCTCCTTCTCTAATGTCTATTACATTGATATTTTTATACATTCCTGTTCTAAGGGCTAATTGGATGTAGCCTTTATATCCTAGTTGGAATTGGCATTCTTTGTAGCCTTTTTTGCTGTTGTGATAGGGTACTAGATATGCAAATCCAAAATTGTCTTCAATGGGCAAATCTAAAATTGCTGCCTTTAATGCTGATTGTATTACTGTGTTAGGTTCACATTCGTTTAATGCTGCATTGCTATTAACTGCACTTATAATACTACTCATAAATTGAGGAGCCCTGTTACCTAATACTTCTTTAAATCTTTTTTGATAACTTTCTGTATTTAACAAGGATTTAACTGTATAGTTTTGTGTAAGTTTATTGGTTTTATTTACCACTGGCTTATTAGTCATATTTACACCTCCACCTTAAATTCCGCTGGTCTCTCAATAACTTCAACACCTTCAACTATTTCTCCAGTTTCCTCTAGCACTACTGCATTACCTACCACCTTGGTTTTCCTTTTTAACTCTCCCCATTTAGCTTGTTTTTTGACTTCTATATATTCATCCATTTGATTTTCTTCTAGCCACTTAGTTAGGGTGTCATTATCTCTTTTGAACTGTGGTCCAGGGAACTTTTTGACTAGTTCCCCAGAAGGCAACCTATATTTCATCATTGTCTTAGTCTTCTTCATCTGCTTTTCATCTAATGTTTCAAAGTACTCCGCAAGCTTACTGTCTCTGCGTTCAATTATTGCTTCTTCCTCTTTTATCACCTTGTCCAACTTTTCTTTATAAAAAGCTATTTTGTTCTGTAGTTGCATTTTTAGTCTTCTAATTTCAGCTAATTTCTCCTCATTTATCTCAATCCACCAATCTGCTTGTTCGTCGTTCTTGATTTTCCAGCCTTCTTCTTCATCTTCCTGTAAATTTAAAACCTCATCTAGAATATCCATCATTAAGTTTTCCATTACATATCCCCCTCTATTCTTGCATAAGAAATAGCTAACTCCATCATTTTTTCCCTAGCCTTTTCAAGTTCTTTCTCCGCTTTTTTTCCTGCATCTACAATTCTTTCTAGCTCCACAATCTTTTCAGCTGCATATTTCATTTCCTTCTCAATTTCCAATTTAGACCTATTTTTATACTCAACATAAATTCCAATAGCATTCATAGTTACAATCTCCTTTCAATGTGATATAATGTCTTTAAAGATATTTTTAAATTGTTGACCTTTCCAGACTGCCATCTGGGAGGTCTCTTTTTTTATGTCTTCTTATCCTCCTATATACAGCATCTCCACTGATGCCATATATTTGGCCTATTTCCCGGTATGACAAACCCTGATTTTTAAGCTCTACCATATCAGCAACATCTTTGTTATCATATACTCTTATAATCGACTCATCTTCAACAACCGCAAAAGCCTGTTCTGGTGTAACTATGTCTTCCCTGAGTATTGCTATATACATCGCCGCTATGTTATAACGTAAATCTAAAGAGCTTTCGACTTTCAAGTTTTTCACCTCCTTGTATAACCTCTTTGTCTGCATTTTTCATTGTGTTCTGCTATCATTTCTTTCATATCTATAAACTTATTCAATGCAATCTTAAAAATTTCTATAGTATGTTCTGTATCAAGCAACTCATGTACGTTCTTTTTAAGTCTCTCATACTCATAATCTGTAAAATCCTTTTTTGTTCTTTTGTTTGTGATTAGTACAAGTATTTCAGCTAGGACATCATGAGATTCTCTATGCTCCTCCAATAGCTTAAGTGCTATATTGCTTAAGTTATCTAAGTCTATGTTGTCTAATATTTCATAACTGTAGGCCTGTCCTATTGCACAGTTGTATCTGCAATATCTCTGTGTTAAAAATGGTTCCTTGTATATATCTGCTAGTTCTACCACCATTCCAGGTGAAGGATCTCTAACCCCTCTCTCATAGCAACCTAGACTTTCAGTACTAATTTCTATTCCCCTGTCTGCTAGTAGTGCAGCTACATCATTTCGACTTAATCTCATATTCTCCCTTGGTGTTTGATAGTCAATTAGATAGCTTGAGTTCATTCAAAATCACCCCTTTTCTTGGTATTATTTAATTAAAGATATTAAGCTGACTTTTTATGTTCTTTCATTTTCACCTCTACCTTCTTTAATTCTTCTTCTAGTCTAGAAGGTAAATCTTTAGCTTTACAAATAAAAGTTACCAGTCTAATCTGTTTCATCCCTTCCTTCCCCTCCTTTCTTTTTTTCTGCCATTTCTGCCTTTCTAATCGCTTGGCCTATCATTTTGTAGAAAGTTATTTTCTTATCATTATTTTGAGATTCAACTATCTCTACTTCACTCAATACTGGATCCGGAAGTCTAGCCATTGTATCCCTCCTTTAGTATTTCTATAAGCTTATTGTTTTCCTCTAATTTCTTCGTGAAGTATTCTTTATTTTCTATAGCCCTGTCTAATGCTTGCTTGTACGTTTCATTCTCTATTGGGAATGCTATAGTATCCTCTCCAAATTCTTCAATACGCTCTTTCCAATGCTCTATACCTTTTTCAGTATCTTCAATGTCCTTGGTAATGTAATTGCTTAGCATTTCTAAATTGCTAATTATCAATGATTTATCCACTATACTCTCTCCTTCCTCAAGCTGCATATTTCACATACATTTGGTTCACTATGTTAATATAGATTTCTTTCAGTCTCTCATCTTGAGATATTACATCTAAGTAATTAGCTTTATTAATAACTGTTTTGGTTGCTCCAGCTTTTTGTAATCTTTCTCTATAATTCTCTAGCCTTCTTTTTAGATTACATCTAGCTCTTGCTTCAAGTAGTTCATAGCTTTCTGCTACAAATTCATTATATTTGCCATGCTTGAATCCAATCTTCCTTAGCTTCTTATTAACATCTCTCCTCCAATCTTCATCACGATTTACTATAGTATCTTTTATAGTGTTTATCTGCTCCCTAGTAGCTGCTATTTCAGATTCCATTTCTTTCTGCCTTAACTCTAAATTGATAAGAGCTTGTGTTTGAGGACTTAATTGTGAAAGTACATCAGCTACTTGTTTAGCTCTGAAATAATAATTTACTAGCTTCCTTTGTACTTCCCATGCCAAGTCATCAGTGAAGCTTTTAACTAGCATTAAATATCCTGATTCAGTCAACAGTATTCCTTTTGAAGCATATTTACTAAATCCATACCCTGCTAAGCTTTGTCCGTTTTTCGGACTAACCTCAAAATAGTCTATATTTTCTAGAAATCTATCCTTATTGTCATTGAATCTTTTCCTAGCAGTTCCCTCTGGTCTTTCATGTACTAGGTCAATATCCTTAAATGTAACTACTCTTTGATTATTAAACTCTTTGACTTCAATTTTCTTGTCATTGATTGAAACTAATTCTTTCAAATTTTGTACCTCCTTTCAGTTTGTCCCCTT
Organism: Tepidimicrobium xylanilyticum; assembly: GCF_900106765.1. Classification (NCBI taxonomy): domain Bacteria; kingdom Bacillati; phylum Bacillota; class Tissierellia; order Tissierellales; family Tepidimicrobiaceae; genus Tepidimicrobium; species Tepidimicrobium xylanilyticum. The sequence goes on along the minus strand of NZ_FNNG01000018.1, from coordinate 35,594 downwards.
TAAGCTGATATGGTAGAATTTGCTTAAGAGGGGGTGAATACATTTATGGAATTGAAAGATATATACAAAATCAAAGAAACTAGTAATCATGTTAGAAAAATCAATGGGGTTGATACTCCTGTTTCTAATCCTGATAGAAGCAAACATAATAATCTAGGTTAACTATTATTTCTTGGTAGGCTCTAATATCACCTTATATCCTTCTTTTTCTACAATCTCATCGTCTGTAATTATTACAATTACTTCATTATTTGAATTAGTAACTATAATGGTTTTGATTTGCTTCTTGCCAATTTTCACATTTCTACCTCCTACTCATTTGAAGCTTTAGGGTCATCCTCATAAAATTTAGTCCAGTTAAAATCTAATACTTTGGCTATTTTTTTAGCTGTATGGACTGGTCCATCTCTATTTCCACTCTCTATCATTCACCTCACTTTGCTCTCCTTAATTGTTTTTTTAGATACCTTGTATACTCATCTTCTTCTAAAACCTCCTTTTCTTTTCTGTGAAGGAATTCATCTAATGCATCTTTAGTAAAGAGCTTCCTGGTTCCATTTTCGAAATAAGGTATTCCCCATTCTTCTTTCTTGATTGAAAGGGTAGAATATCCTACCCCTAAATATTCAGCTGCTTCCTCCATGGTAAAAACTTTTTGTACTTGCCCATTATTTGCTTGTTTGATTATATTAGGCCCTTGCAATACTTCTATTAGTTCTCTTATAGAAATGTTTAATTCTTGTATTTGCTGTTCTAAAGACATTTTTGTCCCCCTTTCCTTTTTCCCTTATTGTTGTCGAAATTTGTTTATTGGGTTTGTTTTATATAAATTTCTATTTTAGCAATCTAATTGGTAAAAAAATCTTCAATTTTACATTTGTATAGCTCAGCTAGTTTAGGTAACATATCTGCTTTAAAAGAATAATCTCCATTCTCATATTTTAAATATGTTGAAGCATTTTTAAACCCTAGCTTATTGGCAACATCTTGTAATGACAAATTCATTTCTAATCTTTTCTTTTTTATATAATCTAAATTTAATTGTGTCATTAATTTAATCTCCTCTCTTTTTAAGAAATTTCTAAATTAGAAATTCTGTTATCTATAGTATATATTTCTATTTTAGAAATGTCAACCCTTTTTTAAAAAAATTAATTTCTATTTTTGCATTTTTTATGTTTCCGTTATAGAAATATAGTATAATGAAAATATCTATAATGGAAATTTTTAAACAGAAAGGGGGCACATAAATGACCATAGGAGAAAGAATAAAACGCCTTAGAGAAGAAAAAGATTTAACACAAAGAGAGTTAGCTGACAAGATCCAAATAAGTTATAGCGTTATGAATAGAATTGAATCAGGAGAAAGAGCTATAAGAGATGAAGAGCTAAAAAAAATAGCAGATGTGCTAGAAACTACAGCAGACTATCTTCTAGGCAGAACCGACCAACGTAATCCTGATAAACCAGAACTACCAGCAGAATTTGAAACCCCCGAAGAAGCTATGAAATTTATCCTTGAACAAAACGTTATCATGGGATTCGGAGGATTTGATATAAATAAAATGAATGATGAGGAAATTGTTGAGTTTGCTAATGAATTATTAAGGCAGTTAAAGTTGATAAGTTATAAGTATAAGAGGTAAAGGGGGAAACTATGGATTATAAAACATTTAACCAAGAGTTAATAGACTACCTTATTGAGCTAGATAAATTATTTGAAGATAACGACATAGTACCAGCTACAATGGGAGAAAAGAAAAGTTTTAGCTTAACTAGTAGTGACAGTAGGTGTTTTTTCTCGTTAGATATGAATAGAGCTAGTAGAATAGAAGCAAAATTATCTATGCAAACTAGGTATTTAAATAATAACCAATGGTTAATTAGGTTGGAATTAAATGGGCCACCTCACACTAATCCAGATGGAACAGTTACAAACCGGGATCATATTCATGTAATACAAGAAAAAGATGGAAAGATATTAAATATTGGGTATAATTTAGATGAATTCGATGAATTATTATTTAAGCATACTAAAAATATAAATAAGGTATTTAGAGATTTCTGCCAGTATTGTAATATTAAAATAACAGGTAATTATCAAGAAATATTATGAGGTGAGGTTTATGATAACTTCATTTAAAGATGATTTCGTTGCATTACTAAATAGAAGAACAATTGAATATCAGGTCGCTGACAACATAACTCGTATTACCACTCCGTTATTAGATAGAAATAACGATGCCATTGAAGTTTATATAATAAAAAATGGAAAGCAAATTAAAATTACAGATGATGGTTATATAATCAATGATCTGGACATGTCAGGACTGACCATTGAAAAGGACACATTAAGGTATAAGTATTTACAAAATATTTTAGCTAACCATGGTGTAGAATTAGGGGAAAATAATGAATTAATGGTTAATGCTGACATTAGCAATTATTCGCTTAAAATGTACCTATTAGTACAGTGTATGAGTAAGATAAGCGATTTATATGTATTAAATAAACCTAGTATAAAATCTTTATTCAATGAGGATGTGAAAAACTATCTAATAACTAATGATATAAGATTTATTGAAAATCCATTTTTCATAGGTAAAAGTAAATTAACAACACAGTTCGATTTTGCAATTCCTCGTTTTAAAGATGCACCTGAAAGAATAATCAAAGTAACAAGTAATATAACCCTTAACTTCGCTAGAACAACAATATTTGGGTGGGAAGACATTAAAGAAAACAGAGGCAAAGATTCAGTATTATATGTGATTATAGATGATAGAAATAGATCGCCTTCTGAAGAAATAACAATTGCCTTAAATTCTTATGGAATAAAACCAGTTGAATGGACAAAAATTGATGATTTTAAACCAGAATTAACAGCATAAAGCCCCTCATCTATAAATACAAAAAATGAGTGGGCTTTATCTTTACATTGAAAGGGGTAAATGTATGAATTATTCCTGGATAGATGAATATACTGATGGAATAGTAGAATACTGTAATTCTAGAGACATATATGAAATATGCAATTCTCTAAATATAGAAATAGTAAAAACAGACAAAGATAACCCTATTCTTCAAGAAAATGATGCTTTATATATTAGAGATTATTCTGATTTAGAAGTGGTATTCATTAGAGACGGCCTTCCCTATCAATACGAGAAGTTTGTTTTAGCTCATGAACTTGGACATGCTTTATTACATACAGAGATTTATACTGCTGCATTCAAAAAAGATCTCATAAACAAAAGCAAACTAGAAAGACAAGCTAATTATTTTGCTCTAAAATTGCTGAATATTAAAATAAATAGTGTTGATTTTGAAGGATATACTGTAGAGCAAATTGCTAAAGCTTTATATATATCAGAAGATAGTTTGGAATCTTTAAATTTAGAAAGGATGATGTTATGACTGGATCTATAGAGAAACGTGGCGAAAACAGTTATAGGCTAACTGTATCTATGGGCACTGGTTCAGGTGGCAAGAGAAAAAGGTATCGAAAAACTATTAGGGTTCAAGGCAAAACTGAAGCTGCAAGGATGAAAGAAGCGGAAAAGGAATTGGCTAAATTCGTAGCAGAAATAGAAGGGGATAATTTTATTGAACCTTCTAGGTTAACATTTAAGTCATATACAAATAAATGGTTAGATGATTATGCAAGACCTAACCTGGCTCCAAAAACTATTTATGAATATGAAAGACTGTTAGAGCTTAGGATGTTGCCCTTCTTTGGACATATGAAACTAAATAAGATTAAACCTGTTCATATATTAGACTTCTACAAAGCATTGCAGAGGGAAGGCAAGCTTTCAAACAACTCAATAATGCATTACCATAGATTATTAAGAAAGATGTTCAATGACGCTGTTAAGTGGCAAATATTAAGTGATAACCCTGTTGTAAGAGTAGATCCTCCTAAAACTGAAAAGCCTAGGGTCCAATATTACGATGAAGAGGACATAGATAAGCTTATGAAAGCTTTGGAAGGAGAAGCGACAAAATATGTATGTGCTATTTTAGTTACTATGGCATCTGGATTTAGGCTAGGAGAATTAATGGGTTTACAGTGGAAGCATGTTGATTTTGAAAACAATACCATAAAGATAGAACAAGCTAATCAATATTTGCCTAAAGAAGGGACTTTTACTAAAGAACCAAAGACTGATGAATCTAATAGAATTATAGCAATGCCCGAACCTGCTATGAGGATACTTAAAATCCATGAAAAAGAAGAAAAAGAAAAAAGGTTAAACTGTGGAGAAAAATGGGAAGGCGATGATAACTTTGAAGAAAACTTTGTATTTACCCAATGGAATGGAAAGGTTATGCATCCATCAACACCTTCAAAATGGTTTAATGACTTTCTAAAAAGAAAAGGATTAAAAAAGATAACATTTCATCAGTTACGACATACATCTGCAACTATGCTAATTAATGCAGGACTGAATATAAGGGCATTATCTGCAAGATTAGGACACTCTAATACATCTACTACGTTAAATATATACTCTCATGCATTAAAATCTGCTGACAAAGTTGCAGCTGATAAAATGGAAGAGATAATGTTTGGGAAAGGAACAAAAAAAGATGCAAAATAAATGCATTTTATTATTTTTTCTCAAATCTGTCCCCAATTTGTCCCCAAATGTGTATTATGTAAACCATCATCAAAAAATAAATAAACCTTGTAACCATTATAATTACAAGGTTTCAATTGGTGCACCCGGAGGGACTCGAACCCCCGACCAACTGATTCGAAGTCAGCGACTCTATCCAACTGAGCTACGGGTGCTTGTATTCTATTATTATTATAAATCGAATTCAATCTTTGGTCAAATGTTTTTAGCTATTCTTAGTAGATTCAATGGTTATATTGCAAATCTGTACTCTATTAAAAAATCTTATTGGAAAAAGGCTGTTTCCTAAACCACTATCTATATATAATATGGTGTTCTTAATATTAAAAACCCCTTTATCATATTTAGGGAAAAGCCCTTGCCCTGATGAAACTATAGCTCCAATTATGGGTAATCTTACTTGTCCTCCATGGGTATGTCCTGTAAGTATTAAATCCTCAATACCTTTGGTATAACGTATAATCCTATTAGGTGAATGGGAAAGCAATAGAGTAAAATAATCTTTATTTATTTTCGCCAAAATATTCTCATAATCTTCTTTAGTAGCAAAAAAACTTAAACCACAAATATTCACCTTTTCATCTTCTATCTGAATAATAGTATTCTCATTATCTAATACGGTAACTCCTACTTCCTTTAGATTTTCAATAAATGTGTTCCCATTTATATTTCTCAATTCATGGTTCCCAATTACAAAGTAAATATTTGAATTTATTTTTGTTAACTCCTTTATTAAATCCAAAGTAGGATAAATTTCTTCAGCCCTACTATCTATAATATCCCCAGTTAAGGCTATAATATGAGGATTAAATTGGGATATTTCATCTAATAACCTTTTTTTATTAATTAAGTTATTTGAATGATAATCAGAAATCTGGGTGATCCTTAAGCTTTTAGATAATTTATTGGTTTGGAAGCTTAATTTATTAATAAAAAATTTGCTTATTTGGATATAGTTATATATAAAAATCCCCACTAGGAATAATCCAAATATGCCTATTAGTTTCACCTTCATTTCCCCTCCAAAAAAAATAAATTGGCCTAGGCCAATTCCTTGTATATGGTGCGGGAGAGAGGACTTGAACCCCCACGTCAAAGACACTAGATCCTAAGTCTAGCGCGTCTGCCAGTTCCGCCACTCCCGCATAATATTGGTGACCCATCGGCGACTCGAACGCCGGACACCCTGATTAAAAGTCAGGTGCTCTACCGCCTGAGCTAATGGGTCAAATAAAAATGGGGTGGATAATGGGATTCGAACCCACGATCTCCAGAGCCACAATCTGGCGCCTTAACCAACTAGGCCATATCCACCACATATTGGTGCACCTAGGAGGATTCGAACCCCCGACACACGGATTAGAAGTCCGTTGCTCTATCCAACTGAGCTATAGGTGCAAACAGTCTTTAATTCTCCTTGGAGCGGATGAAGGGAATCGAACCCTCGTGGCTGGCTTGGGAAGCCAGTGCTTTACCACTAAGCTACACCCGCATCACTGTTGCGAATACCGACTGACAATATGAAATTATATCAGATTATTTATCAATTGTCAACAGTTTTATTCTAATTCTACAATTTTTATTATTACATCTTCCCCAATCTCCATTAGTCCAAAGGTTTTCTTTCCATTAAAGCCTCTTGGCATAGTCGGACTACCTGGGTTCATTATTATTATACCAGATTCATTCAAAATTGTCGAGATGTGAGTATGTCCATAAAGGATTATATCGGCCTTTAATTCCTCTCCCCTATATAAAAGATTGCTTATTCCAAATCTAACTCTGTATTTATGTCCGTGGGTTAAGAATATTCTTCTACCCTTAATTTCCAATACCTCATCTTCTGTAAAACCAGAATAGAAAAAATCTCCATTACCCTTTACTATTTTGGTTTCAATTCCCGTATGCTTCTCAATTTCAAGGCCGTCTTCTACATAATCCCCCAAATGGAATATTAAGTCTATATTTCCCATATCCAAAACCTTGTTTATAAATTCCTTCGTTTTTCCATGAGTATCGCTCACCACTGCTATTTTCATACTAATCATCCTCTAATATTTTTTTCATTTCTATCTTTAGCTTATTTAAGGCTCTAGCCCTATGACTGATCTTATTCTTTATCTCCTCTCCCAATTCAGCAAAGGTTTTATCGTACCCTTTTACAACGAATAAAGGATCATAGCCAAAACCTTCTTCTCCTTTGGGTTCAAATCCAATATATCCTTCACATTTTCCTGTAACTGTAATTACTTCACCCTTTTCAGTCACCAGAACAATTACAGTCTTAAAATAAGCATCCCTCTTCTCTAAAGGAACTCCTTTAAGCCTATTTAATAGTTTAATATTGTTTTCATCGTCCCTTGCATTTATTCCAGCATACCTAGCTGAATGTACTCCAGGTTCACCATTTAAATAATTGACAAATAATCCACTATCATCTGCCATTACCATTCCATCTACCATGTTGGCTAAACTCTTAGCCTTTATTATTGCATTTTCTTCTAAAGTATCCCCATTTTCTTCTACTTCAATAGAGCCTAGCCCCAAATCTTTTTTAGATAATACATCCAAAGGTAAATCCTTTAAAATATCTTTTATTTCTTCAACTTTATTGATATTTCCAGTAGATAATATAAGTCTTCTTCTATTCATACTTTTCTCCCTTAGTAATTGTAATATCTTTTATAAAATATTTATTTACTAATTATTACCCAAAAAGACTAATATTATTTTAGCAAATTTATATGCCATTTTCCATACATAATCTATTATATAATAAAATAAGCTGCCTATTAGACAGCTTAATACTCATTGGCAAAGGCGGGTATTGTAGAATCTATATAGATATCTATACCTGCTTCATCTAAAGTCTTTCCATCAATCAAAAGCTCCACTCGTTCTATCTGGCTAAATTCACTCAATGTAAGACCTATATTTTTGGCCATATTATTAAATACTCGGTTATCATTAGGAGGTTCACCATAGTCAAAGGAAATATCCACATAGGCAATTCCATCTTTGATATCTACCCCATGGAAACTAACCCCTGGTGGTATTTCAGAACTAAGACTAAGCTCTTCAGGAACACCATCAAACAAAGTTTCTAAGGCAGTATATATGTTTGGCACTGGTGATAATGTAGGTATAGTAACGGGAACAAAGTACTCAAAATCCTCTTCAAAATTATTCCCTTTATAATAAACTACTACTTTAGACCTTTGTTCATCTAAATTCCCAACTAAATTGATGTTTTCTCTTCTAATAGGATTAGATGTATCGTAACCGAATTTAAATGTAGGCAAAACTTCCCCTTCAACTAAAAACTGTACTTCATCAATAGCTTGAAATTCCGTTAAAGTATATACTACTCCTTTGATCAAGTTCTCCTCATCTTTTTCCGTTTCATAATTTAATACTTCTCTACTAAAATCTACTTTACATAGTCCTGTTTCGTCGTCTATTGCCATTCCCCTGATTTCCGTACCTGCTGGTATAATAGGCAAAAGTCCAGTAGGTCCTAATGTTTCTCTCAATTCTGGACTATCAATCATATTCCTTAAGGCCAGCTTCCCAATTCCTTCTTCCCATGGGATCTTCCTCATCAAAGGTACCAATAATCCTTGTTTATCCTTAAAATATAATACAGTCTTCCTCATCCCATCATCTTCAGTTATTTCGAACTCATAATCCTCATCAGACCTTATTATTTCAATTTCATCATCCTTTGAAAAAAGTTTTTTAAAACCTCCCTTACCTTTACAGCTTACTATGGTTATAGCTAGTACCAATATTAATAAAATTAATATAATCCTTCTATTTTCCATCCCTTACCTCCCTCCATGTTTTATTACATTATATTAGAGGTTAAGGGATACTATGATTATTTATTTCTTTTTGATGGACGAAAAGTAGCCTCCACTAACTGGGCTAATAGTATTAGCCATTATAAAGGCATCTCTATCATAGGAATAAACTATCTCTTTTAATCGATTTAAGTCCTTCCTATTAATGACAATTTGAAGTATTTCTCTAGAGCCTTCTCTCCCATAACCTTCAAGAGTAGTTACACCAAAACCTTTTTCCCTTAAATCCATTATTAGCTTTTCATTATCGCCATTAGCACCTTTTAATATAACCTGAGTTGATAGCTTTCCTAAAGCTATTTTGTTTTCGATGGTTACTCCTAATAAATTACCACAAGCAAATCCAAAAGCATAGGCAAATAGATTTATTGGATTATCTAAATTGCTGACTACCTTACTTAGAGCTGTAACATAAATGGACACTTCAAAAAATCCTATAATTGCAGCTTGAATTTTCCTTCCTTGTACTACCATCAACATCCTAATAGTAGCTAAAGTAACATCTGACACCCTGGCCAGAAATATAAATAGATAACCTGTTAAAAAACTCATAAAATCACCTCAAATAATAAATAGCGGAGTATGGCTCCGCTAATATATTAATATAAATCGAAGTATTTTTCTATACCCTTTATAATTGATTCAACTAGGATATTTTGATATTCATCATCATTTAGTAGTTGGGCCTCCTTTTCATTAGTAAGAAAACCTAACTCAATTAAAACTGATGGCATTTCAGTATCTCTTATGACTACAGTCCTTTCCCTAGGTATTATTCCTTTATCCGCTGCTCCTGTCCCTTTAACCAATTCCTCTAACATAATCTTTGCAAGGGCTACGGTTTCTTCCTTCTTTACTTTAGCTTTGTCATGAGCGTGGTACAACACCTGTATGCCTGAAACATTTGGGCTGGCAGTATAGGAATTTGAATGAATACTTATAAATAAATCTGCATTGTGATAATTTGCAATCATGGCTCTTTCTTTCCGCTCTACTGATATATCACTATCCCTTGTCATTATGGTATTATAGCCTAACTCACATAATCTATCATTAAGTTTTAATGACACCTTTAAATTTACATCTTTTTCTTTAGTACCATTATGAACTGCACCAGGATCTGAACCTCCATGTCCTGGGTCTATGACTATAATCCTATCGGAAGGCTTTACACTCTCAGCTCTATTAAAACTTAATGAAATTTTTTCATCTATTTCATCAGATAGAATCCTATATTCCACACCTCTTCTAAATTTGATGGTTATCTTTGCTAAAAGGTCTTCTTTACTTAAAGTAATATCATTAATTAAACCATCTCCAATATTCATATAGCCTTCTTCTATATCTAGTACTTTTGAAGGCATGGTTATTATCATTATGTTATCTTCCCTAGCATATTCTATATCATAACCGGTCTTCTCTTTAGCATTAATGGTTACCAATCTATCCTTACCATCTGTAAAGTAATCTATTACCTCTCCTAAACTGGTCTGTGGAATAACTATTAAATTATTATCTCTCCAATCGATGCTAACATTGGGATCTGAAATCCCCTCTTTAATATCTAATACCAGTCTAACTATTCTATCCTCCGCTTTATATAGGCCGTCTGGTTTAAATTGAGATACCCTTATTCCTTTAATGAATCCAATGTTATAATCATAACTAAAATAGGTTCCTCCTTCCAACGAGGAGTCCAACAAATCAATCACTATTCTGGTTGGATTAAACAGATTAAAGGTTTTGACCTCTGGTTTTTCTGCACTGTGTATAATCAGAGCCTCTTTACCATCTACTAACTGGCTTTCAATTCCTTTTACTCTATTTACAAAGGATAGGGTAAGAGATTTGCCATCATCACTAGAAAATATATCAAAATCCCTTTCTTCCATTAAATTAACTACAATTCTTACCATATCTGGTGAGGATGAAAATTGGGATATACTAACCTGCTCAATAGGATAGCTATTTACTTCTATCTTTCCCACTCCACCTTCAAAAGAGATATTGTCTTTCAAATCCAATACTGCATCTTCTAAATCTATAACTAATCGATTAGGGTCTTTGAGTACTGTAGTCGTGTAATTTAATTCTTCATTTCCTGCTATAGTTATTTTAGGAATATTTGTACTGCCTTTTCCTACGATTACATTGCTTATCACCTTTTTATTGATATTTTCATTCCCATTCTCTTCCTCGCTTCTATTGGTATTTATGTAGGGTAATCTATTCACTCTATCCCAACCAACTTCAAACCCTAAAGCTTCTGATACTACTCTTAAAGGCACCATGGTTCTGGATTCCTTATTTGAAAACGTAACTAGCTTTGGTGTAGTTCCTCCTACAATATCCCTTTTTTCTCCATCTACATAGATATATTCACTATTAATGGTTATCTTTATCTCCTTGCCTTCATGTAATACTGTAGCAGTCTTAGTCTTTTGATCCCAGTTAACTTCTGCCCCATAGCGCTCTACCAAAAACCTAATGGGAACTAATGTATAGTCCAATACAGGATGTATAAAGGTAGGAATATCAGAATATATAGCTTGTCCGTCTATTACCACTGGTATTTCCTTTACAGAGTAACTTTTTCCATCCATGCTAACTGTAATCTTGTCATTATTTGCTGCTAATGCTGGTGTAGCTAGAAATGTAAAAATCAATAAAAAGGATAAAGCTATTTTCCATTTGTTCATGTCGATTGCCCCTTTCCACGCACTCTGCCGTTATAGATGGCTTAAGTTATTTATATCATTCCATAGGTTATTATGTCAACGAAATGGGCATTTTGTAACCATAATGTAATATTACCCTAAAATGGAAAGGGCTTTATATAACTCATCGCTAGCTGGGGGCTCAATACTCTCAATTCTCCCTTCTCTTTCTATCACTATGCCTTCTTCAATTATTTCACCAATTAAAGTAACCTCTATTCCTTCTTCCTTAAGCTTTTTTTGTATAATATCTGACTTTTCTTCTCCTGCTATTATCAGCATACTTCCGCTTGAAATCAATCTATAGGGATCTATTTTTAAGATGGAAGCAATTTCCCTAGTGACTTCCTTAATAGGTATTAAATTCCCGTATATTTTTATTCCTTTATTAACAGCCACTGCACCTTCCCATACTGCTCCTAACACCCCACCTTCTGTTATATCGTGCATATAATGTGTTCCAATTTCACCACAGATTACCCCTTCTCTTACAACAGATATCATGTTCCCCATATTTTGGGCCTCTAATATTTTTTCCCTATCCATTTTACCCATTAAATATTCTTCCAATTCCTTAGCCAATATGGATGTGCCTTCAACACCAGCATATTTAGTCATAAGCACCTTATCTCCAACTTTAACCTTCCTTGGATTCATCATTTTAATCCTATTTTGTTTTCCCAAAACAGCGGTAGATATTACAATCCTATTAACAGCATCGGTAACTTCAGTATGACCTCCCATAATCTCAATCTTCAGCTCCTCTGCTGCTTCTCCCGCTTCTTTCATTATCAAATCCAAATCTTCTTCTGTGGTAGAAGGTGGTGCTAAAATGGTTAATAAAGCGCCTATTGGTTCTGCACCGCTGCTGGCCACATCATTACAGGATATATGAATTGCAAGCCTCCCAATATCTTTAGTTGCCCCAGTTATGGGATCTGTTGAAATTACGCAGATTTCATCTCCAAAATCTATAATGGCATTGTCTTTTCCTATAGCCGCACCTTGTATTATTTCATTCCTTTTATATCTGATATTGCTAAATACAATTTCCTTTAGAGCTTGATTGGGTAGTTTTCCTATTTCCATTACTAAACCTCCTGCTAATCCTATTTTATCCAATACACTTGTATAATATATTGTATCAAAATATATACACTTTTGGTACACCTTAATTACACTTTTATTTCATTTGTAATATTTTCTGTATAATTAGAATAAAAAAAGAAAGGACTTGAAAGTCCCTTCTATTTCGACAAGGCTTTAGAATCGGAATTAAATATCTCCTCATCTAATTCTCCTTCTTTTTTTGCTATTATTACAGTACACACTGCGTCACCAGTAATATTTATAGTAGTTCTTCCCATGTCCACCAACCTATCTATGCCCATTATCAATCCAATTCCCTCCACCGGTAATCCTATAGATTGTAATACCATTGAAAGCATGATAGTGCCTGCTCCAGGCACTCCAGCAGTTCCAATTGAGGCCAATGTGGCAGTTAAAACTACCGTTAACATAGCACCAATATCTAGTGGAATATTATATACCTGGGCAATGAAAAAGGTTGCCACTCCCTGCATAATTGCAGTTCCATCCATATTGACAGTCGCTCCAAGGGGGATTGTAAAAGCGGCTATACTTCTAGGTACCCCTAACTGCTTCTCATTTATCTCTAAACTGATAGGAACTGTTGCATTACTACTAGCAGTAGAAAAGGCCACAGACATAGCAGGGAAAAACTTCTTATAAAACTTTATTGGGCTCAATCCTGTAAATCCCTTTAATATTCCAGAATATACCAAACTAGAATGAAGTATCAATCCAATATATACCGTTATAATGTATTTTAATAATGGAACCAAGGCTGCATATCCAACGGTAGCAAAGGTTCTAGCAATTAAACCAAATACTCCTAAAGGAGCAAATAACATAACAAATTCTACCATTTTCATAACTAATTCATTTAGTTGTTCAAATATTTGTACTATGGTTTTAACTTTATCCCCTAAAGCAGATAAACCTACCCCTGTAATTATTGCAAAAACTATAATTTGGAGCATATTCCCTTCAGCCATAGCTGATATTGGGTTCCTGGGTACCATTTCGTATAATATTTGTGCCAATGGGGTCTTTTCTTTAACCGTCGTTTCTATTTGTTCAATTGATCCCAAATCCAACCCTATGCCAGGCTTAAATAAATAGCCTAATACTAAAGCTAAAGAAATAGCAAAAGCAGTAGTTGTCAGATAAAAAGCCATGGTTCTGGCTCCGACTCTACCAAGTTTTTTCACATCCCCCATACTTGCTGTTCCATTCACTAGTGAAATGAATACCAGAGGAACTACCATCATCATAATACCTCTTAAAAATATCTGACCTAATAATTGAAAGATTCCATCAATTAAAATATCATCTCGAAAGGTCCCACCTGGTAAACTATGAACTAATATGCCAACCACTAGACCTATTAATAATCCTATGAAAATTTTAGTAGTAATTCCTATTCGTTTTTTGCTCATTAACTCCCCCCATTCCAAAAAATAATCATAACTATAAAAATAGTTATGATTATTATATATTGACCAGTTAATCTAATCAAGAGTTAATTTTCTGACAATTAGAGTCGAAAAATTGAAAAATTCTATCTATTGCTTTTCAATCATTTCCCTTACCAACTTATTTACCAGTTGAGGATTAGCTTTGCCCTTCGTAGCCTTCATGACTTGACCAATTATAAATCCTAAAGCCTTATCCTTACCACTTTTGTAATCTATTACAGATTGCTGATTCTCTTCTAATACTCTTTTTACTATTTCCCTTAATTCCCCTTCATCGCTTATTTGGATTAGGCCTTGTTCCTTTATAATATCCTCGGGTTTTCCTCCTTTTTCAAACATCTCCCTTAATACCTTCTTGCCTATGTTATTGCTAATCTTACCAGAATTAATAAATTCAAGAAGGTCTGCAAAATCCTTTGGTAAAAACTTCAAATCCTCAATTTCCAGTTCCTCATCCTTTAACCTTCTCAATACATCCCCCATTATCCAATTACTAACTTGCTTTGGATCCTTAGCATACTTATTAGTTTCTTCATAAAATTGAGCCAATTCCTTAGATTGAGTTAGAACTCCAGCATCGTATTCAGGTAGACCGTATTCCCTAATAAACCTTTCCTTTTTATGGTGAGGCAGTTCTGGTAGGCTATTCCTTATTTCCTCAATCCATTCCTTGGAAATATTAACTAATGGAATATCCACCTCTACAGCATATCTGTAATTATCAGTGCCTCCCTTATCCCTCATCACTACAGTTATGTTTTCTACTTCATTCCACCTTCTAGTTTCCTTAACCGTATTTTCTCCTTTTTCCAGTAAAGAAATATGCCTTTTTTCTTCGTATTCTATTGCATTAGCCACTGCTTTAAAAGAGTTTAGATTCTTTAGCTCCGTTATATTGGTCTTTTTCCCGGTTTCAGTATCCACCACATTAATATTTACATCACACCTTAGGGAACCTTCCTCCATCTTACAATCGGAAACCTCAATATACTTCAAAGTGTTTTTTAAGTTTTCTAAAAACATTCTAGCTTCCTCTGCTGAATTAATATCTGGAGCAGTTACTACCTCTATTAGAGGAACTCCCGACCTATTATAATCTATTAAGGTGTCTCCGCTTTCCGTATGAATGGATTTTCCTGTATCCTCCTCTATATGAATCCTTTGAATCCCTACCTTTTTAGGTCCTTCTTCCTTTTCTATTACAAGATAGCCATTACTGCACAGAGGATTATCGTCTTGGCTCAATTGATAACCCTTTACCAAATCGTGGTAAAAATAATGCTTTTTATCCATCTTAACCGATTCTGCTATTTGACAGTTAAAGGCTATTCCTGCTTTTATTCCATATTCTAAGGCCCCTTTGTTAAGTTTAGGAATAGCACCGGGCATACCTAAGCAAACTGGGCAGCAGTGGGTATTAACATCTCCGCCAAATTCATTGATGCAGTCGCAAAATATTTTAGTTTTTGTCATAAGCTCCACATGGATTTCTAATCCCACTATAGTTTTATAACCCATTATTTTCACCTCCAAGGGATAGTACTTTTTCAAAGGCGTAGGCTGCCTTTAAAATATTGATTTCTTTGAATCTGTCTCCCATAATTTGAAGCCCTACTGGCAAACCATCTGCATAGCCACATGGAACTGATATGGCACATAAGCCTGCTAGGTTAGCTGGAATGTTGAATATACCTGAGCCATACATTTCAAAAGGATTCTTAACACTATCTCCAATTTTAAAAGGCAGATTAGGTGTAGTTGGCATTAATATCACATCGAATTTCTCAAATACCTTATCGAAATCCTTCTTAATCAAGGCCCTTACCCTCAAAGCCTTTTCATGATATTTTCTTCCTTCCTTGCTGCTCAATATATAGGTACCAGCTAAAATACTTCTCTTTATCTCTTCTCCAAAGCCTTCAGTTCTGGATTTTATATATAGCTCATTCAATGTTTCATAATCCTCAGTTCTATATCCATACCTTATACCATCATATCTAGCCATATTTGAACTAATCTCAGTAACTACAATCAAATAATAGGTAGCCCAAGCGTATTCAGCGTGAGGTAAGGATACCTCTTCTACATTTCCTCCTAATCTTTCAAATACCTTCACTGCCTCCATTACCTTACCCTTTACCCTATTATCCATATCCATGTTCATGTATTCTTTAGGTAAGGCTATGTTCATTCCTTCAATGCCTTCTTTTAATTTGCTTAAGTAGTCCACCTTTTTTATACCCATGGAGGTTGGGTCCTTTTCATCATGACCTGCAATTGCTTGTAGTAGCAAGGTTGCATCGGTGACGTTTCTGCCGAAGGTTCCAACTTGGTCTAATGAATTGGATAAGGGAACTAGTCCATATCTTGAAACCAGGCCATAAGTTGGTTTAATTCCTATAATACTGCAGTAGCTAGCTGGTTGACGGTTTGAGCCTCCTGTATCTGAGCCTAAAGCTAGAGCCACTTCATAAGCCTTTACTGCTGCAGCAGAGCCTCCGCTGGAACCACCTGGCACCCTTTCTCTATCAATTGGATTCTTGGTAATTCCAAAGTAAGAACTCTCTGTGGAGTAACTGCCAGCAAACTCATCCAAATTAGTTTTCCCTAATATGATACCATCATTAGCCTTAATTCTTTCTATTACCGTAGCATCATAGGGAGGTATGAAATTTCCCAACATTTTAGATCCACAGGTAGTCCTTATATCCTTAGTAACTATATTATCCTTAATTCCAATGGGAATACCTGCCAATATCCCTAGTTCTTCTCCCCTGCTTATCTTTTCATCTAACCTTTTAGCTGCTTTTAAGGCCTCTTCTTCAGTAATAGTTATAAAGGCATTTAAATCTTCTTCCACTTCTTTGATCCTGTCTAAATGGGCTTTAACTACCTCTTTGCTGGATAACTCCTTATTAATTACCTTTTCTCTAATCTCCATTGCTGTTAATTTTGTAATATCCATTTCATCACCTCTTCTAATCCATTACTTTCTTCAGTTTAAAATATCCATATTCCTCTTCAGGTGCGTTTTTGAGTAGTTCTTTTCTGTCAAAATTGTCACCTGGTACATCTTCTTTTAAAGTCTTTTCTTCTAAATCTAAAAAGATTAATGGCTCCACTCCCTCTGTATCTACTTTGTCTAATTCCTTTATCTGTTTCAATACATTTGAGAACATAGCTCCAAATATTTCAATTTCCTCATCAGATAGTTTAAGCTTACACAAATCTGCTGTTTGTAAAATTTCTTCCTTGGATATCATTTTACCGCCTCCTTATATTAATTATCCTATTATTTCTGATAACCTTTCTTCATCGATTATTTCGACTCCTAATTCTAAAGCTTTCTCATATTTAGACCCAGGATTTTCACCTACTATTACATAATCGGTATTTCTGCTAACCGAGCCTGAAACCTTTCCTCCCATTTCCTCTATTTTTTCCTTCAATTCCTTCCTAGTATAGCCATTTATAGTTCCAGTGATGACTACAGTCTTATTGGTAAATATGGACTCTTCTATAGTGGTTTCCTCATAATGGGGCTTTACCCCTTCCGATAGGAGTTTTTCTAAGCCTTCTAGAATCCTTTCATCACGGAAAAATTCCACTATGTTTTCTGCAATCTTAGGTCCTACATCTGGAATGGTTAATAATTCCTCATATTCAGCCTCTTTTATGCCCTCTAAGGACTTAAAATGCTCAGCTAAATCTTGGGCAGTTTTTAAACCCACATTAGGAATCCCCAATGCATAAATAAAAGCAGCTAGGCTTGGATCTTTGCTGTTTTCTATGGCGTTGAGTAAGTTCTTAGCCCTTTTATCCTTAAATCCTTCCAATTTTATTAAATCCTCATACTTTATCTCATATATATCCGCTATATCCTTTAAATTTAGCTCTTCAAACAGTTTCTCTGCAGTTTTCTCGCTAAGGCCTTCTATATTCATAGCATCCCTGCTGGCAAAATGAACTATCCGAGACACCAATTGGGGCTTACAGGTTAATGAGTTAGGACAGAATATATGGACGCCATCTTGAATTAACTCAGTATCACAAGCTGGACAATGGGTAGGCTTTTCTATTTTCATTGTTTCTTCATCTGCATCCACTACACCCATTATCTCTGGAATAACCTCATTAGACCTTCTTATCAAGACTCTAGAGCCTATTGCTACCTTCTTTCTAAGAATATCGTCATAATTGTTTAGGGTAGCTCTTCTTACAGTTGCTCCAGCAATTTCCACTGGTTCTAATATGGCTATAGGGGTTACCTTGCCAGTTCTACCCACGTTCCACTGAACTTCAATTAGCTTAGTAGTAGTTTCCTCCGCTTCGAATTTATAAGCAATAGCCCATCGTGGAAATCTCATGGTATAGCCTAGGGCTTCTCTAGTTCTCATATCGTTAATCTTTATTACAGCTCCATCCGTTAACACATCAAGATTATGCCTTTCTTCCTCTATCTTTTCTATCTCTTCTATTACTTCATCAATGGATTTGCATTCCTTAGCATAATTAAATGCAGGTAGTCTATTGTCCTTTATAAACTGCAGCATTTCCATATGGGTTTTAAATTCCACTCCTTCAATATAACCAATGTTGTAAAAATAGGCTATTAAATTCCTTTCCTTGGTAACTCTAGGGTCTAAGTTTCTCAAAGCTCCTGCTGCAGCATTTCTAGCGTTTTTTAGTGGTTCATCAGCCCTCTCATTATATTCTTTTAAGGCCGATAGAGGCATTAATCCTTCCCCTTGAACCTCCATAGTTCCCTTAAAATCTATTTTTAAAGGTACTGTCTTTATGGTCTTTATCTGAGGGAGAATAGCCTCTCCAACGGTACCATTTCCTCTAGTAGCTCCTTGTACCAATTCCCCCTCCCTATAGGTCAGATTGATGGTCAGCCCATCGAATTTATACTCTACAACATAGGTGGGAGGTGGAAGCTGCTCCGCATGGCTACTATTATATTCCTCTATGAGTCTTTTTATCCTATTATCCCAACTTCTCAATTCCCCATAGTTTTGACATTTATCTAAACTCCAGAGCCTTTCAATGTGATAATGTTTTTCGAATTTATCCAATATCTCCCCTCCTACCCTTTGGGTAGGAGAATATGGAAATACGGTACCAGTTTCCTTTTCCAGTTTTACTAATTCATCATAGAGGGTGTCATATTCCTTATCGCTTACCTTTGGCTGGTCTAAGGTGTAATAATAATAGTTTAAATCATTGATAATATCGATAAGCTCCTTCATCCTCTCAATCTTATCCATAGCCTATTCTCCTTTCAACACTTTTATGGGAGCAAT
Organism: Tepidimicrobium xylanilyticum; assembly: GCF_900106765.1. Lineage (NCBI taxonomy): Bacteria > Bacillati > Bacillota > Tissierellia > Tissierellales > Tepidimicrobiaceae > Tepidimicrobium > Tepidimicrobium xylanilyticum. The sequence continues at coordinate 16,504 of NZ_FNNG01000018.1, read as the reverse complement.
AGAAAGAAGTAATCTTTTAAGACCTATCTTATCGAAGGCAATTACCAATTCCTTATCTTTATCCCTCTCCTTAACTTGAACAATGGTTCCAATTCCCCATTTGTCATGGCTTACCTTATCACCTACAGCTACATCCTTATTCTCAGCAGCCCTAGGAGATACAGAGCTTTTCTTTTCCTTAGTATAATCGAATACCTGTAGCAGTCGTGTTTTATTTAAACTAGGCTTCCTTCCTTCATCTGCCGATGATATTACATATTCTTTAGGAATTTCATCTAAAAACCTGGAAGGCAGTGTATAGTTTATATTTCCATAGATGGTTCTAAGCTTTGCATAGGTTATAAACAGTAATCTTTCAGCTCTAGTAATTGCTACATAACAAAGCCTTCTTTCCTCTTCTAATTCCTCCTCATCTTCTAAAGCCCTAGATATGGGAAATAACCCCTCCTCCATGCCTACCATAAACACCACTGGAAACTCCAATCCTTTAGCTGAGTGAACCGTTAATAAGGTTACCGCATTATCCACATCTTCCGTCTTATCCACATCGGAAAGAAGGGATATATTAGCCAAAAAATCCTCTAAAGTCCCATCAGGATTGTTTACTTCAAAATCTACTGCCACCGATAAGAACTCCCTAATGTTGTCCAAACGGGTCTGGCCTTCTATACTAGAGTCTTGTTCTAATTCCTTTATATATCCTACCCCATTTATAACCTCTTCGATAAAATCCTTAATTCCCATTTCTTTACTCATAACCATAAATTGATTTATCATATTCACAAAGAATCTTAGATTGCTCTTAGCCCTTGTAGAAAGATTGGGAATCTCATCTATCTCCAACAAGACTTTATACATGCTTTCTCCAACTTGGCCAGCATAAGCTTCAACTTTTTCTATGGTAGCATTACCAATACCTCTTTTGGGTACGTTTGCTATACGCTTAAGGGATAGGTCGTCAGCAGAATTTTGGATCAATCTTAAATAGGCTAAAATGTCCTTGATTTCCTTTCTGTCGTAGAACCTTAAACCACCTACAATCTTATAGGGAATATTCCTTTTAACAAGTATTTCCTCAAAAGTTCTAGATTGGGCATTGGTTCTATAGAGGATTGCAAAGTCTTTGGGCTTATATCCTTTACCTAATAGCCTTTCTATTTTATTGACCACATAGTTTGCTTCTTCCCTTTCATCTAAAAGGCATTCTACAGCTACCCTCTGCCCTTCTTCATTGTTAGTCCATAAGTTTTTCTCTTTTCTACTTAAATTATTCTTTATCACATGGTTAGCCACAGTCAATATGTTTTGAGTAGAGCGGTAGTTTTGCTCCAACAAAATAGTACAACCATCCTCAAAATCCTTTTCAAAATTCAATATATTAGTTATATCAGCCCCTCTCCACCTGTAAATGCTTTGGTCTGGGTCCCCAACCACACATATATTTCTGTACCTATCTGAAAGAAGCTTCACCAACTCATATTGTATCTTATTGGTATCTTGGAATTCATCTACGAATATATATTTAAACTTCCTTTGGTAGTAATCTAATACTTCAGGGTCGGATTTAAATAGTTTTACAGTCTTTACTATCAAATCGTCAAAATCTAGTGCATTGTTAGCTTTAAGCCTTTTCTCGTAGAGGGCGTATATCTCCCCTACATTTCTATTATAGAATTCGTTATAATGCTGATTTGTATATGTATCTGGGTCAATCTGCTTATCCTTTAAGGAACTTATAAGGCTTAAAATTGCACTTTCCTTATACATATCTTTATTCAGATTAAGTTCTTTGATACATTCCTTTAGTAGGGTAATTTGGTCGTCCCTATCGTAGATGGAAAAACTCCTACTATAGCCAATTTTATCTATGAATTTTCTTAGAATCCTTACGCATACTGAATGGAAGGTTCCAATCCATAAATCTTCTATATTGCCATCCAGCAGATGGTCTATTCTCTCCTTCATTTCATTGGCAGCCTTATTGGTAAAGGTTATTGCTAAAATATTTCCTGGAAAAACTCCCCTTTCCTTTATTAAATAGGCTATCCTATAGGTCAACACTCTAGTCTTGCCTGAACCTGCTCCAGCTAAAATAAGTAAAGGCCCTTCTCCATGCAGAACGGCTTCCCTCTGTCTATCATTAAGTTGATTTATCAATTCCATATCGTCACCATCCTAGTTAAACATTCGTTTCCTTTTTTATTATATAATAAGAAGATAATTATTCCAAATAAATATGTTATAATAATTCAAAATAGTACTAGTAATAGGCATAGTCTTATATCAATTCTCATATCAAAAGCAGGAAGATAGATACTAATCCCACTTAAGAGAAGTATATTTTGCTTATTCACAAATGAAATAAACGAAAAATTTATGCTCTTACTATAATGAAAGGTTTTATTTTAGCTGACACAGGTAATGAATTTATTTCTACACATATGGAAATGAAGGATATTCCTGAGAGACATTGATAAATTACAAGTGAAGTTATAAGAGACAAAAGTGGTAAGTAAAATAACCGACAGTATAATACTTCAAATAAAAGAATAGTAAAACAGAAACTCAAAACCAATATGCCCTTTTGTTTTTATGGACTTCAAAAACATATAAAGAGACTATAACAAAAACATCAAGGATATTTTAAAGTTATAGTCTCCCTTGAAAAAAGAAGTTATTATAACAAAGCTTAATTATTATACCAGTAAAGGTGGAACTGATTTTTAAAAATAAAAGCAACTTACAGTATAATAGCTTTCTAACCATGTACCTTAAAACAGTTTACAATTTAGCAGGATCTACTTTTCTCTCATCTGATAGATAGATTTCCCCATGTATTAAAGTCCTAATCTCAAGATTAGTTTCTTCAATAAACTCCCTCATCTTATCATAAAAAATTTATGTTCCGGAACAGATACTAGCTCTGGCTTTTGCCTTGGCATATATAAATTCTTTTCATGTTTTCTCTATTCATGTTTCACTAATTGCACCCTCTTTCACCTAATCTCGTTTATATCATTTATTTGGTTGAATATTGAGACGGTTTTGCTACTTTTTGAGTAGCCATATCATGTATTATTTTTAATAACACACTACCCTAGTTGAACGTTTGTTTCTTTTTTGTTATATAATAAAAAGGTAATCATTTCAAGTATATTATTAGATACACCAATTACGGGGTTTTTGCATCTTTTTAAAAATGATGCAAAAACTCCCGTCCCTGGTGCATTACTCTAATTCATCTACCACTACATCAAGGGAATTAAATATATTAATTATATTTTCTCCTTCTCCATATACTAATTGCCCCTTGTAGTTGGATATTCCTTCGTTCTTATTTTGTTTTATGTCCCATTTAACATTACCGCTTAAATCTTGCTGGCTATCTACAAAGGCATTTATCTTTACATTTTTATTAGCTCCTAATCGTATCTTTGTATGGTTCACGTCGTCTATTACCCAATTGTTTTCTATGCTATCTAATATCAATTCTAGATCGTATAATTTGTTAATTTCTACTTCCTTGTTCTCGGGTACTATTAGTTCAAATTCATAAGGGTTAACAGTATATATTCCATCAATATAGTCGGCTCTACCTGCAAAGGTAATATATGCTATATCCCCTATTTTATCCACTTTAATGTATTCATCATCTAAAAACTCTTTAGCCTTTTCTTCACTATCCACAGTAATACTCAGTGAGCCAGTGGAGATTATTTTATTTCCCTTCCCAGTTCTTATGGTTAAACTGGGGCGATTTATTGAGTTTATAACTATTTTTTTAATATTTTCATCTATTTCCACCTCATTAAAAGGGATTTGATAGTTAAAACTTTGAGATGTTAATGCAGCTGTAATTTTGTCCATAACTCCTGTTTCTATAACTCCATATATTAATAGATTTACCCCAACTATTAATAATACGATAAATATGCTCAATACATCGTACTTAAGATTTATATCTCCATCCTTATATTTATAGCTATAATAGAGGATCTCCCCGCCAATTAAAAACAATATTATAGGCCAAAATTTGAGTCCTAACTCCACTGCAGATCTTTCATTTATTTGGGATGTAAATATTAAAATTCCAAAACCTATTAGCACAATAGCCATGGAAACAGTCCCTACTCGTCTTCTTTGCATAGGTCATCTCCTTCCTCTTGATTATCGTTGGCTCTGCCTTTAATTAATAGCTTAATTCCTCCAAGTATGAATATTATAGATACTATAGACGTTTGAATATAGTTTCTTAGTTGATATGGAATTAAAGGATATATAATTCGTTCAACAACCACAAGTATTCCGATTCCAATAAGTCCCCAACCTATCCATTCTGGTTTTATTTTAGGGAAAACTGTTAGAAAATCTACTCCATCAGTTTTTGTTCCGTTAACAATGTGCAATGCATCGAAAAAACTATAAAACCATATTAAAGGAAGTACAAACAAGAATAAACTTGAACTTAACCAGCCCATAAAGAATACAGTAAAGAAGAATACTGCCATCAACACTAATCCCTTATTCTGTAACCCCAGATACATATGGCCTGCCCCAGGTATTGTGGATAAAGCTAACGTTATTAGTTTTCTATTGGAATTTTTTATTTCATTGTTACTTTTAAGTTGAACTTCATTTTCATTATTGATATATCCATTTGAACGCAAACTCTTTCTTAAAGAAAAAGCATCTAATAATGCCACAAGCCATATTATAGGTAGAGCAAGTATTAATATTGCAAGAAAAGCATCACTATAGGTTATATATGCTAAACCTAGTGTAATTCCTATAGTCCCAAAAAATACCATAAGAAAAATCACTGCTCTATCTACAAATCCCAAATAAAGATGGGATAAACCTGGTATAAAAGACAGTAAAAAAGTTATAAATTTACTTTTTTCTTTCATTTCCATCCTCCTTAATATTGGATATTTCAAATCTATTTATAAAATCTGAGGTCTTATTTACAATCCTTCCAGATAAATCTGCCACTTTATTCGGCAACTCTATTTTTTCCACTATGGTGTTAGACTGGACTACATTAGGTAATGTATCGACCAATTTTGTGAAAAACCCTCCTATGGTTAAAACTATTGTCACTGAAGCCACTACTATATAATAAGTAAGCATCTCTTTATATTTTCTATTAGATTTAGCTTTTGGTATATATTCTACATTCTTAATCTCAGCCATAACATTGCTTGTAAATCCTTTAGAAATTGATTTTGTAGCCTCTTCTACATCATTTTGATCTATGAGAGAAAGGAAAGTTTCCAAACATTCATCACAGGTATAGAGATGTTCTTCCATCTCCATCACCTTTTTTTCTGAAAGAACCTTCTTCTTATAAAAAATCCATTCTATATAGTCATAATGTTTCATCCTCTTCTAACCTCCATTTCTCTCTTAGAATATTCCGGCCTCGATAAAGCCTTGAGGCTACAGTTTTTACAGTAATCCCCTCTTCCTCTGCAATCTCTTCATAGGATTTTTCCTGGAAATAGTATTTAATGATTACATTTTCGTATATAGATGGAATGTTCTTGCACACCCGACGGATTTTTTCCCTATGCTCCTTTTCTATCAATAAATCCTCAGGCGTTTTATATTCACCTATTTTTTCTCTATCAGCAATGGCTTCCATGTATTCCATAGTTTCTTCTCTAAACTTGCTTTGCTTCTTCCTTTTCCAATCTATGGCCTTGTTTGCTGTAATTCTACTGATCCATCCTTTAAAGTTATCAAATTTAAATTCTGGAAGGGAGATATAAATCTGAAGAAATACTTCTTGGGCTATACTTTCAACTTCATAATGATCTTTTACAAAATTAAATATAATTGCAAATACATATCCCTTATATTTTTCTACTATTTTTTCAAAGGCAGCCTTATTTCCTGCTAACACCTGTTTTATTAGCTGTAAATCTTGGTCCATATCTCCCCTCCTTTCCAATTCCAATAATATAAACGGAATAAAAAATAAAAATGCTGCAAAAAATATAAAATTTTTATATAAAAAGGACGGGTTTTTATCTTTATTTTGAAAACAATGAAAAAATCTCCGTCCCTTCAATATCATTCTTTTATTATATTTATCGCTGATATAGAAGCTATACATATAGATATTGTAACAAATAATATGACTAAGAAGTCCCTCTTTGCTGAATATGAGGAAGCGGGAAATCCTTTAATCAAAATATGTGCTAATATATAGGATACTGGCAAGAGAAAAAACTTTAGCATTATATTTCTTATCTTCTCTTTTTTGCGATATACATACGTCAAAATACCACTGATAATTGCTAATGCTATCGCTAATAACAAATAGTAACCTAAAACTAGCCTTGGTAATGAAACCATACCACCATTTGGGTTCTGATCCTTACCATATATCAAAATATCTTCACTTCCATCGGCATTATAATAATAAATGGAATCTATTTTCTTCCCATCTATATTTAAGACGGTATTATTAACAGATTTTTTTATTATGCTGCTAGCCCAAAAACTGTCCCATGTAGTTATATAGTATACAAATCCATCACCTATTTTAGATGGTTCAGTGCTAATATTGTAGCCCTTTACTTCATCGTTGAATTTTGCAATTATAATTCCATCACTGCTTTCAGTCAGAGATATCAATCCCTCATGATATGGAATATATTCACGAGCTGTTAAAAAACTAATTAATACAACAATTACAGACACTGTCAACATAATAGAAAAAATAATAGTTTGGATTTTCTTTTTTTGCAGAGTAGCTTTCATCTTCTCAAAAGATGCTGTATCCGTCTCCAGTGGTATATTTATTGAAGAAGTCATTCCTTTAAGCTGCCTTTTACACCTATCACAACCATCTATATGTTCTTCCACAACTTTCTTAGTATCTTCACTTACCATATTCTCAACATATAAGGGTAATATATCTCCAATTATATTACAGGTTATTTTCATTTATAACCCTCCAATCTCAATTTTATCTTATTTCTTGCCCGGTGATAAGTGACGCAAGCCCAATTTTCACTTTTCCCAAATAAAGAAGCTATCTGTTTAAAGCTTAATTCTCCAAATACTCTTAGCGTAAATACTTCCTTATAGGGTTCATTAAGACTATGTAGAATTTCATGAATCCTCATGGATTCGTCTGATTCAGATATTTTTTTCTCTATGTCTAAATCATCTTTTTGCTCAGGAAGCGAATCCATGCTTACTAGTTTCTTGTTTTTCCGTAAATAAGAGTAATAGGAATTTTTAGCAATTTGATATAACCATACCCGTATATCACAAGTACCTTTGAAATTACCTATGGAATTAATTGCTTTTATAAAGGTCTCTGAAGTAATATCTTCTGCAATATGCTTATTTCCAGATAAACCATAGATAAATAAATAAACATCCTTAAAGTAACTATTATATAAATTCTCTAGCTCCGTCACTTTTTTACCTCCTTATTAATAAGACGCACTGAGGGCAATTATCTTACAAATATTATTATATAAAAATACTCTTTTTTGGTTTTAGCTTTTCCATTCTTACCAAAAAAGAGTATTTTACTCAAGTATAGCTTATTCATTTATATTACTTTTCTAATTTAAAAGAGTATTCCTTCACACCTTCAGTCGCATTTACAATATTTTTATATCCAAGGTCTTCTAATAGTTTAGCTACTTCAGCACTTTTAGTTCCAGTATTGCAATATAATGCTATAGTTTTATCCTTGGGTAACTTGTCTAGATTTGATTCAATTTCGTCAAATGGAATATTAATAGCGCCCGATATCATTCCTTCTTTATTAGCTTGGTCTGCAGGCCTAACATCTACCAATACTATATCTGAATTTTCTTCTATAAGTTTCTCAAAAGTAGCACCTCTTACATCATCATAATGCACTAAATCATATTCATATTCCTTAACACCTTCTGCATTAGTTACATCTTTAAATCCATTGTTAACCAATATTTCAGCCGCTGTTCCACTCTTTTTGCCAGAGTTACAATATAATATAACTGGTTTTTCTTTATAATCTTCTATTTCACTAATTCTGTCTTCGATTTCATCAACGTTTATATTGATTGCGTGTTGAATGTGACCTGCTTTGTATTCTTCTACTGATCGGACATCAATAATCAATACTTCGTCTTTTTTCTTTCCTGAATTTTGCTCTACTAGTTCGTCACCAGTCATAGTTTTAATTTCAGCTATCTCTGATTCAGATCCAGTTTCTGTAGTACCAGCTGGTTCGTTTTCAGCTTGCTCACATGCAACAGTTAAAATCATAGTTAAAACTAAAATAAGCATTAATGAAGTGAACTTAAGTCCTTTACTATTCATATCATCTTCCTCCCGTATTTATAATAAATTGCCTTCCTTGGACATCCTAACATGGATATTTTGATTTTACAATGCTTATTAAAAGATTCTATACATCATAGGATTTGGATATGTTTTGTTAATTTCACATGCTATTAGCCCTAGCCGTTTTGTATATCTATTTTAACCTAAAAAATATTTCGATACTTAATTTTTGTTAACAGTCTCCCTTTTTTTAAATACTTTTTTCACGGCAAAAGAAACTGCAAATAAAATCACCACTAATGCTATGGAAATATAGAAATCCCTGCTGCCAAAGGCTGTCGCCTTGTCTCCCAGGTTTGTATAGACTATAATTCCTGGCAATGAGCCTATTACTGTTGCCAGCGAAAAATCTATAAGCTTCATGTCTGTAAGACCAGCACTGTAGCTTACTACTTTGTATGGAAATAAAGGTATCAACCTTAACATCAGTATTAAGAAAAATGCACTTCTTTTATTGTTATTTTCAAATATAGCTATATCCTTTTTTACAAGTTTTTTAACAACTCTAGTTCCAAACATTCGGGATATACCAAAGGCTATAATTCCTCCTATTAAGGAACCCATAGATGTTAAAATTACACCTTTAAAGATCCCAAATACCATGCCCCCTGCAATTACTAAAACTGAATCAGGAAAGAACAATAATGGTAGCAAAGAAAGCAGCACAACATAGATAACAGGTGCCATGACTCCCTTATTTCCAATATAATCCTTTATTTCTTCAATGCCATAGTCTTTGAGGAAATTAAATTTGATAATTATAAATACTATGGACACTATCAGTATAATCAGCCCTATCCATTTTATAAAACTCTTTTTATTCTTCATATTAATCATCCCATACTCTACTTTCTACCTAAATGCTTACCTTTATATCTATTAATCCACTTTCCCAGTGTAGACTTATTCTTCTCTATACTTTCAAAATCATCATTAAACAATAAATCTAATATATGGTATGAATTCTTACCGCCTCTTCTCATAGATTCTACACATTCTTGACAGTAGGTGATTATATAGTCTGTATCTGCTTCATTGGCTCTTCTATTAGTATGTTCCCTTGCTATATTAGGTTGGGTAAGGCCTACCATGCCTCCTGAGCCACAGCAAAGAGTTTTTCTACGATTAAATTTCATCTCCTTAACATTTAATCCAAACTCTTTTATGATCTTTCTTATAGATTCATGAATCTTTTCCTCACCTCTAGTGGGACAAGGATCGTGAATTGTAAAGTTATAAATTAATCCAAGATTTCTTCTATCCTCTGGAATGCCTACATCCGCTAATACTTCCCACAAGGATATCGTCTCTACAGTATTAGAATTTTCGCTTATAGTCATAAAGCAATTTTGACATCCTGTAATTACCCTTTTAACCTTCTTATTTTTAAACTCATTTTCCACTAGGGAGAAATATTCTTGAAATTTATCTTCTTTTCCCATAAACCTAGTAGGCTTTCCACAGCATTTGTTATATATTCCCATACCTGAAATTTTACCCCTAAGGTATTTGTAGGTAGCATATACTATTTTGGGACTATGGGACATTAGTGCACATCCTGGAAAAAACACTACATCAGATTGGAGATTTTCTATATTAGATGTAAATATAGCGGAAAAACTAAATCTTTGATGCATATCTACTGCTGATGCTCTCAGTTCTTTTGGGAGATTTCCCTTAGTTTCATTTACTGCATCCCTTCTAAGTTCTAAAAATAACTCCTTTAAATCTACTCCTTTTGGACACACTTCAGTACAATAGCCACAAAGCATACAAGAATATGGAAGCCTATAGTCAAAGGCCCCTGTCTCCAGCAACTCCCTTAAAAGAATCTTTGGAGAATCACAAAACTTACCAAGCATTGGACATCCCTTCATGCAGGCATTGCATCCAATGCATTTTTGTTCTTCTATAATATATTTCATGGATTTATCACTTATTTTCATCCTATACACCTTTCATAAAATAAAACAACCCTTATATTTTATTCCTTAACCTTATTTCTTTCATTCCATATTTTCTTTATTAAAAATACCAATATACTAAGGGAGAATAATATCAGAAGTCCTGTAACAAATTTCTTAACTCCACCAGTCAACATGCCACCTACATAAGAGTATACTATAGTGGCAGGGAGCTGGCCCAATCCCGTTGCCCATATAAATGGCCATAATTTCATAGGGGTAAGTCCAGCTGCATAGCTTACTAAATCAAAAGACATAAAGGGCAATAATCTTGCAATTAAAATTGCATAATTGCCATATCTATCAAAAAACTTGTCAACCTCTTCCAAAGCAAATTTATTTGTCAGCTTCTCAACTGTACCCCTTCCGTATATTCTAGCTATATAAAAACACAATACCGCTCCAACCATGGCAGATGACCAAGAAAGGATAGCCCCCTTAATCCATCCAAACAATCCAGCGTTGGCAAAAGTTATTAAAAATGCTGGAAGTGGTGCAGCTATGGACTGGAACACCATAAGTAAAAACGATACAATTGGCGCCCAAATCCCAAAGGAAAGAATATATTCCTTTATCCCCTCTACATCTAATGAGCTTAGGATATATACTACATTAGTTATAGCATCTTTTACCGGTTTTACAAACAGATATATTAACGCCAATACTACAATTACCCCTAATTTTATCCATGTAGATTTTTTAACTTCTTTTAACCTTTCCCACAATACATTCAAAATACCCCTCCTCCATATAGATAGTTTCTACCGCCCAAATTTTAACACAAAAAATAAGCTAAGTATAATTAATTAAACTTATAGTAATTCAGCATCTATAGAGATCATAAATACTCCTTTAGCAACTTCTCCATAAAGTTTATATCTAGATACTCCTTTATAGTATTAAATGTGTCCATATTCTTTATATCTTTATTGGGATTTAAGTATTCAAGATAGGCATAGGCACACCAGGATAAAGCTCTTAGGTATAAATAAGGGGTATATAATTCTACCCTTTCTCTTATGTTATTATCTTCTCCTCTAAGATCTTTTACATAGGTTTTAAAAAACTCTTTTCTTTCTTCTTCATTTAATACATAGTCTGTTTTCCACAATGTGGTAGTAGGGGATAAAAACTGAGTCAAATCCTGACATGGATCACTTATAACAGGCTTTTCCCAGTCTATTAAGTAGCTCTCATCTTCACCTATTATGAAATTGTGAGAATTAACTTCTGTATTATTTATTACATGCCATTTATTTTCAATAAAATACTTTTCCTTATACCTGTTCTTTTCTGCCCAGTTTAGAAACTTATGGAAAAAATTCTTTAATTCCTTTGAAATTTTATCTGATATGAAGAAATCCTTTAATAGCCTTCTGCTTTCTAAAATTCTCTCTGTAAATACATTATCTTCAACTATAAATGTACTCCTATCCTCTTCAGATAGCTCTAGAGAATGAATATTTGCAAATATTTCAGCTGCTTTATTTAAGTCCTTACCATAATCCAACGGCCTTCCATCCAAATATTCCATTATTAAAATACCATAGTTAAAAAAAGACTTAGTATCATCTACATAATAGGCCTTGGGAGTAACTCCGCTTCTTTCCAAGGACTTAATGGCATTGTATTCATATCTAATTTGATTATCAATCTCTAATTGGCTTCCCGTATTTACTCTAAATACATATTTCTTTCCGTAATCATATAGTGCAAAGTTAATATTATACTCACCCTGAGCTAAAAACTTTACATTCACATTATCAGTTAATCCTAGAAGCTTTTTTACTTCACTATTCTTAAGGTATTCATTGATTTGTGGTATTAGTTTATCTTTCAACATACTTAATTTCACCTCTGTGCTTTTCCAAATAGGCAACCGTATGTTTAGGTAAAATTTTACCTGTAAAATATCCACTATTTATTTTTTCTTTAAATCGAATTATATCTTCCATTGTATCAATATCCATATGTTTAGTAGCAAGTCCAACCCTTAAGCCAAGATTGTTTGCTATTTGCATAGTACCTTCAAGGACCGTCTTTCTACCCCATTTTATGCTATCATCAAAAATCTCTTTATATAACTTTTTCATTCCAATTAGATAGTATCCTCCATCAAAAGTAGTACCTAAACACAAGTCATTATCATCTAATATTTCAAATCCTTCCATTACATCTTCCGGTTGGATACTAGGTATATCAGAGCCTATTAATATGACCTTTTTATATCCCATATTTAATACTTTATTTATAGCATTTTCCATTCTCTTCCCTAAATTATCTCCCCTTTGAGGAAAAGTTCTGATATAATCAGGCAAAATTTCTTCTAGAATATTTAAACTTCCATCTGGTGTATAGCTCAAAAAAATGTCTACATCTTCCTTAATGTATCCAAACATACTGAATAAATCTAGCAAAAAACATCTATGGATTTCCGCACATTCTTCTCCAGTAAATATATCCATCAATCTTGTCTTAGTTTGCCCTGGTATAGGTATTCTTGTCATAAGTATTAGGGCTTCCATTATCTCGCCTCCCTATAAATTTTGTTAAGTTTTGAAGGAGGAACTCCCAGCATATATAGTATTTTAATCCTATGCATTAATAGCAAGGTTCTAAGCTGCCCTCCTTGCTTAAACCGCCTGGCTGAAGTACCTATTTTTATATCAAGCAGCTTCATTTTCCCTTTTTTTGCCATCCTTCTAGAAAAATCCCAATCTTCCATTAACTCTATCTCCTTATATCCCCCTAGATCATTAAATATGTCCCTTCTAATAAATATGCCCTGGTCTCCAAAAAAGAGCTTTAAATACCTAGCTCTCCAATTAGATGTTGTAGACACAAATCTCATGAATTTAGTATCATAATCATTGAAGTAAAGGGAAAAGCCTCCTCCAATATATCCTTCCGTTATAGCTTCTTCAATGCCACCTAGAGCATCCTGAGATACTTTGGAATCAGAATGAACAAACCACAGCACATTTCCCCTTGCTGTTTTAGCCCCTTCATTCATCTGCTTTCCTCTTCCTTTTTTACTTCCAACTACTTTGCTATATTTAGATGCTATTTCAACAGTGTTATCATGGCTGCCACCATCGACAACAATTATTTCTTTTTCACCACTAAGACCACTAAGATCCTTAAGAAGATTCTCTATAGTCTTCCCTTCATTTAATACGGGAACAATTATTGAAATCAAAGCATCACTTCCTTATAGCCAAAAAATTAGATTTTATTATATTCTCTACTACTTATGAAAAAAGACAACATTATTAAAATCTATCTTAACTCCTACCTCATCACCAATATCAAATACCCTACTGGATTGGGATACACACTTTAACTCTACATCTTTTACTAAAACTGTATAGTAGATTCTATCTCCTGCATATTTCCTTGATTTTACAGTTCCTTTAATATCTACATCTTCATAGGAATCTATCAACTCTATATCTTCAGGCTTAATCATTGCTTTTATCCTTTGTGCTTCATCAATATTGGCTTTTATTGTAATTATGTTTGAAATAAACATCCCCTTTTCTATGCTGCCAACAACATAATTCTTTTCACCAAAAAAATTTGCTACATCTAGTGAAATGGGTTTTTGATAAATTTCCATTGGAGTGCCAAATTGTACTATTTTACCATTGAGCATTAAAGCTATTTTGTTTGAAATCATTAAAGCTTCTTCTTTATCATGGGTTACTAATATAGTTGTTATGTTTAATTTCTTCTGTATTTCAACTATAAAATCCCTCATAGTTTCCCTTAATCTTGTATCGAGATTTGAAAAAGGCTCATCAAGTAGCAATACCTTAGGCTCTATGGCAAGAGCTCTGGCAAGGGCAACCCTTTGCTTTTGTCCCCCAGATAGTTCATCTGGAAATTTCTCTTCGTATCCTTCTAACTGGACTAATTTTAGCATTTCATTTACTTTATCCATCCTTTTGATTTTATCTACCTTTGCCATTTTTAAGCCAAACTCTATATTCTCATATACATTTAAATGTGGAAATAATAGATAATCTTGGAATACTATTACTGCGCCTCTTTTTTCCATTGGTATATCTAATACTGAACTATTATCAAAGAGTATATCTCCATTATCTGGCTCCAAAAGTCCTGCTATTATCTTAAGGGTAGTTGTTTTACCACATCCAGAAGGGCCTAAAAGAGATACTAATTCCCCTTCTTCTACAGTTAAATCAATATTTTCTAATACCGCCTTATTATCAAATTTTTTGCTTATGTTTACTAACTTTATCTGTGGCATACCTAAACTCTCCTTAACTTAAAATACGAAAAAATGGTTTTCACTTTTGTAATATTTACTTACAACCCTATCCATCAACTTTAGGCAAACCAGAGAAGATAATATGAAAATTGTACTATATACGGATGCCAACATCCTATCGCCACTTTGAACAAATGGAATCATGATCATAGGATAGGTTATAACTCTGCCTCCACCTATTAGGAAGGTTAAAAAGTACTGGCTAAAGGATACAGTAAATATTAAACTACCTGCTGATACTATGCCTGGAGCTATAATAGGCAATGTAATATATCTAAAAGCCTGAAAATAAGTGGCACCTAATACTCTTGCCTGCATCTCCATTCTTTCTCCTGTTATTTCAAATACATTTTTTAATATACGAACACCATAGGGGATACACGGAATAAGATGTACGAGAACAACCCCAATAAAAGTATTTGCCAGCCTCAATTTAATAAATAACTGATGGACCCCCATTGCTATTGCTACAGGGGAGACTATTAAAGGAGCTAGTATTAAAATCTCTACAGTTTTCTTTCCTTTAAACTCATACAAGGCTAGTGCCTTAGAAGCTGGTATGGTTATAATTAGAGTTACTAAGGTAACTGTTCCTGATAGCAAAATGCTATATAGAAGTGTGTTAACGGATTTACTAGTAGGACTAAAAAAGTACTTCCATCCCCTAAAACCTAGCTCATCAGGAAAAATATTAGGCCAAGGCCAGTTTTTTGTAAAGCTCCAAATTACAATAACAATCAGTGGAGCTATTAAAAAAAAGACCACCCCATACATTATACCTTTAAATATAATTCCTCTATTTTTTCTCATAAAATCACCTGTTATATTTAGAAATACGTTCAAAGGCCTTTGAATAAAGCCAAACTAAAACTATGGACACAAAAGTCAATATCATATTTATAACCATAGCATAAGGCCTATTAACTAAATTTGGATTTGTATATTCCACATAGGCTTGAATTGGCAATGCCTTGGGACTAGTTGGACCTAGTAAAAATGGAACCTCATATGCTCCAAAAGAAAAAGCAAATATTATTATAAATGCTGAAAATACAGACGGCAAAATAAGAGGAAGTATTACATAGAAGAATACCTGCCTCTTATTTGCTCCTAAATTTAAAGCTACTTCCGATAATTTTTCACTGATATTGTTAAGGACAGTATATACTACCATTGCTACAAAGGGTATTTCCTTCCATAGATATGTTATCATTATTCCTATACCATACCTGTCGTATATTAGTGATGGAAATTGGGTTTGTTCTTCAATTATTCCAATGCTATATAAGATTCTTGGAAATATCCCACTTTGAGACAGGATATTATATACTAGCAACACAGCAACAATGTGGGGTACAGTTATTGGGAGTTTATATATGTTCTCCATAATTTTCTTCTTACTTTTACTTTGGACAATAGAATAGGCTAACAGAACACCTAAAATAACAGCTAGAACAGAAGATACCATGGATATATAAAAACTAAACTTAAGTGAGGATAAAAAATCCTCACTTTTAAGAACTTCTTTATAATACTTCAGAGTAAAACCTTCCATGCCTATTGCTTTAAAAGAGACTGTAATAAATTTTGTGCTTTAAGTAAGTTTGATTACTCTGATCTGACAAGAAAATTTAGATTAAATTTAGATAATAATTTTTCAAATTTGATACTTTAGTTTTAGTTTGCCAAAATTATAGGGAAATATACATAAATTCTTATAATTTTGGCAATAATTTTAAACATGGAGAAATGTGTTCATTTTTTTAGTTAGGTGGTTTCTAGGTAAATAATGGCCTAGGCCATTATTTACCTAGAAACCACCTGTTAAATCCTATTCCCCAAGTTTTTCTATAGATTTAGGGTGCATTGTTTCAATTTTAAAGATATTGTT
>NZ_FNNG01000017.1 GCF_900106765.1 Tepidimicrobium xylanilyticum | reverse complement strand
CTTGGTATATCTAACTCAATTTCTCCAAAACGAGTGCTTACAGTCTTTTTCGTAGTACCATTTCTACGATTATCTGTATTTTTGTTCTTTTTATCTCCTTTTACATATCCTAATTCTACCTCTAATTCTGCCTCTAACATCTCTTGTAGTGCATCTTTAAACATTTCTTTAAGATATGTGTGGAGATCATTTACTGTTTTTAAATCTCCATCTACTATCATATTTCTTAAAACTTCCTTTGGTAAAGTTGCCATAAAAAATTCTCCTTTCTAGTTTTGGTCTTATTTAGATTCTTGCCAGAAAAGAGAATTTTATTTCCTAAAAGCACAAATTATTTTACACTACCTAAGTTTGTGCTTTAAACAATTTAAAATTATTCTAATCTGTCAAAAAATATTAACTAATTTAGTATAAATCAAATTTTATTTAGTATTCTAATATTTTTACTAGGTCATTGTATCTGTAAATTAGGTCAAAGGCTTAATTACAGTACAATGACCTTTTGCATTATTTTATTAAGTTAACTACTATAAATTAAATTGAAACTATTTTAAAGATAGCTTTTTATTCTACTTTAATGACATATTAGTAATCTGCTTAAAATAGAATCCAATTTCTATGTTTTTAAGTACTTTTATATCAATATTCTGACTTGTTAAATATGATATTTTTTCTCATGATTGATTCACTGGAGGTACAGTTACTACTTTATATATTTTTTACGTTACATCTAATATAGGCAACTTTACGCAAAATTTAGCATTTCTTCTTAATTTTATGGTGTGATGCATTTAAGCATGAAGGGATATTTTTATCTACTTTTATATATGCTAATTAAGTCTATAACTTTGTTTAACATCTCATGCAATATATCTTTATGATACGAAAGGAGCTTACTTGCTGTTTTAAATTTTCATTAGTAATTGCTAAGATAAGCAATCAACATATTTAAATACTATTTCTAAATATAGTTTTGCCAACAGCTTGACACACCAATTTATGCTTTGATATATTTAACTTATGGAGGGATACTTGTGGAAAATAGATCATCGGTTAATGCAATATCCAATAAAAGACTAAATCGTAGTAACTATGAAGACAAGCTACTGTGTTTGGAAAAAATTATTGATAACCTTGATGATGGAGTACTTTTAACGGATAAGAATGGCAAAATAATAATTTATAATAGAGCTATGGAAGAATTGGAAAAGAGGAAAGCCTCAGATATGGTTGGCAAATTTATATGGGAAGCCTATGAATATTTCGATAAGAATAAATCTGAACATATGAGAGTGCTAAAAAGCGGCAGCCCCATTACAAAGAGGTATAAAGCCCATGCTTATAACGAAGATGGACCTGTCTATAAATTATATAGTACCTTTCCGATAGAAATTGACGGTGAAATAATCGGAGTATATTCAATAAGTAAAAATGAAACTAGATTGCAGTTTTTACTATCTGAAATTACTGAAATGAAAAATGAATTCTTTAGACAGAGGATTCTTAAGTCAGATGATATTAACCCCAATGGTACGAAATTTACATTTTCAGATATAATTGGTTCAAGTAATGTAATGAAGAAATTAATACAGGAAGCACAATCTGTTGCTTGGATAGATAACAATATATTATTAGTTGGAGATACAGGAACAGGGAAGGAAGTATTTGCTCAAAGCATTCATAACTACGGAAATAGAAATTCTGAACCGTTTATAGGAGTAAATTGTGCTTCTATTCCAGAAAATCTCCTTGAGAGTACTTTATTTGGAACGGTTAGAGGAGCTTATACAGGAGCTTTAGATTCCCCAGGCTTAATTGAACAAGCGGGAAGTGGAACCTTATTTTTAGACGAGATTCACAATATGCCAGTGAACATGCAGGCCAAATTATTGAGAGTATTACAGGAAAGAATCGTTAGAAGGATTGGTGGAAGTCAGAATTACCCGGTTAAGTGTAGAATAATCAGTGCCATAAATGAAGATCCCTTTCAGTTAATAGAAAATGGGCAGCTAAGACAGGATTTATACTATAGATTGGCAGGATACTGTCTTTATATCCCTCCTCTTATAGAAAGAGAAAATGATATATTTGAGCTATCAGAATATTTCATTAAGAAAAGCAATTTAATTATGGGCAAAAATGTAATATATATGACTGATAGATTAAAGGAGATTATGAAAAACTACAGCTGGCCAGGAAATGTAAGAGAACTTGAACATTTTATTGCCAGCATAATGATTAGGACTAATGTAAATGATAAGTATTTAAGGGCTAAGAACGCACCAAAATATTTAATAAATATGATGAAGGCCAATTGTGGCAATTACTATGAAATCCAAAGTGGTTCAAATTTAACACTACAAGAAAAATTGGATAGTATAGAGAAAAAAATGATCTTAGAAGCCTTGGACAGCAATTTATGGAATGTAACAAAAACTGCGAAAGAATTAGGAGTTACAAGGCAGAGTTTAATATATAGAATGAGAAAATTAGGTATAAAAAGGAAGGAAAATAGAGATTAATAGATGTTGAAAAATGAAATAAAATAATTCAAAATGAACTATTATATAAATTAGGGCAAATAAAAAGTGTTTGATAATCAAACACTTTTTGCTTATCAAATATTAACCAAAAAATAAAGTGTGCAAAAGGGTTGATTTTTTATAGTTTTTAAATTGGCATAAAAATTGCAAGTATATAATTTTAAATAAAATTATATGAATTTAAATCGGGAGGTAATAGAATGATTGACAATAAAAAGATTTCAGAATCTATGACTATTAAGCTCACGGATGTATTTAAAGAATTGCCACCAATGCCCAAATTTGTTGAAGGGATAAGAAGGGCACCTAAAAGGGAGTTTAATTTAACCAAAAGGGAAACTGAAATTGCCTTAAAGAATGCATTAAGATATATACCAGAAGAATGGCATGAAGAATTGGCACCAGAGTTTTTAGATGAGCTGTTAACCTATGGTAGAATTTATGGTTATAGATTTAGACCTGAAGGAAGAATCTATGGAAAACCTATCGATGAATATAAGGGGAAATGTTTAGAGGGAAAAGCTTTTCAGGTTATGATAGACAATAATCTGGATTTTGAAGTAGCTTTATATCCCTATGAACTAGTAACCTACGGAGAAACAGGGCAAGTATGCCAAAACTGGATGCAATATCAACTCATTAAAAGGTATTTAGAGGAATTAACAGAAAATCAGACATTAGTAGTAGCATCAGGCCATCCATTGGGCTTATTCAATTCAAGTCCAAGTAGTCCAAGGGTAATAATAACCAATGCATTGATGGTAGGAATGTTTGATGACCAAGACCACTGGATAAAGGCCACAGCAATGGGAGTAGCCAACTATGGTCAGATGACAGCAGGAGGTTGGATGTATATAGGACCTCAGGGCATAGTTCATGGAACATATAATACCATATTAAATGCAGGAAGAAAGGAACTAGGAATAAAAGAGGATTTAAGAGGCCATTTATTTGTAAGTTCAGGATTAGGAGGCATGAGCGGGGCTCAAGGTAAAGCAGTAAAGATAGCAAGAGGAGTAGGAATAATAGCAGAAGTAGACTACTCAAGAATACAAACGAGA
This sequence comes from Tepidimicrobium xylanilyticum, assembly GCF_900106765.1. Classification (NCBI taxonomy): domain Bacteria; kingdom Bacillati; phylum Bacillota; class Tissierellia; order Tissierellales; family Tepidimicrobiaceae; genus Tepidimicrobium; species Tepidimicrobium xylanilyticum. The sequence continues at coordinate 39,020 of NZ_FNNG01000017.1, read as the reverse complement.
CTAGAACAAGGTTGGATAGATGTAGTGATAGACGACATCAAAGAAGTTTTTGATGTTGCAAAGGAATATATGGATAAAAAAGAAACCATAGCAATAGCATATTATGGAAACATAGTAGACTTACTTGAGTATGCAGTAGAGAACAATATAAGGATAGATCTACTATCAGACCAGACATCATGCCATGCCCCCTATGATGGAGGATATTGTCCACAAGGATTAACTTTTGAAGAAAGAACTAAAATGTTAAGCACTGATAAAAAGAAATTTAAGGAATTGGTAGATAAATCTCTAGCTAAGCATTTTAGACTAATCAAGGAATTAGTAGATAGAGGCACTTACTTCTTCGACTATGGAAACAGTTTTATGAAAGCGGTATTCGATGCAGGAGTAAAAGAAATAGCTAAGAACGGAAGAGATGAAAGTGAAGGATTTATATTTCCATCCTATGTAGAAGATATAATGGGACCGATGCTATTTGACTACGGCTATGGGCCATTCAGATGGGTATGTTTAAGCGGGAAAAAGGAAGACTTAATAAAAACTGATAAAGCAGCTATGGAATGTATTGATCCAAATAGAAGATTACAAGATAGAGACAACTGGGTATGGATAAGAGATGCAGAAGAAAACAATTTGGTAGTAGGTACCCAAGCAAGAATCCTTTATCAAGATGCGTTAGGAAGAAGGAATATTGCCTTAAAATTCAATGAAATGGTTAGAAAGGGAGAAATTGGTCCAGTAATGCTCGGAAGGGATCATCACGATACAGGAGGAACCGATTCACCTTTCAGAGAGACAGCTAACATCTATGATGGAAGTAACATTATGGCAGATATGGCCACCCATTGTTTTGCTGGTAATGCAGCTAGAGGAATGAGTTTAGTAGCCTTACACAACGGTGGAGGAGTAGGAATAGGGAAATCGATAAATGGAGGATTTGGATTAGTATTAGATGGAAGTGAGAGGGTTGACAATATAATAAAGACTGCCATACCATGGGATGTTATGGTAGGAGTAGCAAGAAGGTCTTGGGCAAGAAATGAGAATGCAATGGAAACTGTAATAGAATATAATAATCAATTTAAGGATACAGACCATATTACCCTTCCATTTATGCCTAATGAAGAGTTAATTAAGAAGTTAGTAGATGAGAAATATAAATAAACTTTCTGAAATGATGCAGTGTTTGAATTTTAAACATAATGTTTAAGATTCAAACACTGCCCAAATTATTTATTACTATAAATATGAACATAATGTGTTTTTAGTTTAAACATTTATATTGAGTTTAGCCCATGTATTGAATTATAGAAACTCATAAAAATAAGATTTATGTATAGGTATAAAACTTGCATATATAAATAGCGAGAATAGTCGATTAATTCGGAAAATTATTAATACTATGACAAATATTGGATATTTTTTTAAAGGAGGTTAAAAAATGAGCAAAGTTATTATTACAGGGAATTCTTTGACAATAGAAGACGTGGTGGCAGTTTGTAGGGAGTACAAAGAAGTGGAACTTTCTGAAGAAGCAAAGGAAAACATACTGAAATCTAGAAGAACAGTTGACGAATTCGTAGAAAATGGTGAAGTAGTATATGGAATAACAACTGGTTTTGGGAAATTTAGCGATGTGACTATATCAAAGGAAGAAACAAAGCTCCTTCAAGAAAATTTAATTGTATCCCATGCAGTTGGAGCAGGAAAGCCTTTCGAGACTGAAATAGTCAGAGGTATTATGCTTTTAAGAATAAATAGCTTGGCAAAAGGCTATTCTGGTGTTAAAATTGAAACTATACAAACTTTAATTGACATGCTTAATAAAGGAGTTCATCCTATTATACCGGAGAAAGGCTCATTAGGTTCAAGCGGTGATTTAGCTCCTTTATCTCATATGGTTCTACCTATGCTTGGATTAGGTAAAGCTGAATATAAGGGAGAAGTAATGTCTGGCAAGGAAGCTATGAATAAAGCGGGGATAAGCATTATAGAATTAACATCTAAAGAAGGCCTTGCCCTTATAAATGGGACTCAAGCTATGACTTCTGTTGGGGCTCTTACAGTATATGATGCTATTAACTTATTAAAAGTTGCAGATATAGCAGCTGCATTGAGCTTTGAAGCTCAAAATGGAGTAGTTAATGCCCTAGATAATAGGATTCATCAATTAAGACCTCATAAAGGGCAGATTGATACAGCCAGGATTATATTGCAATTGTTAAAAGATAGCAACATGACTACAAAACAGGGAGAAATCCGAGTTCAGGATGCTTATGCTTTAAGATGTGTGCCCCAAGTTCATGGTGCAAGCAAAGATGCCATCAACTATATCAAAGAAAAAGTAGAAATAGAGATAAATTCCGTTACAGATAACCCACTGGTATTTGATGATACTAAGGAGGGCATTTCAGGAGGTAACTTCCATGGTCAGCCTATGGCATTAGTATTTGACTTTTTAGGAATAGCATTAGCTGAGATAGCTAATATTTCTGAAAGGCGTTTGGAAAGGTTGGTGAATCCTGCATTAAGCGGACTTCCAGCATTTTTGGTGGAAAAAGGTGGATTGAATTCAGGATTTATGATAGTTCAATATTCTGCAGCAGCTCTTGTATCTGAAAATAAAGTTTTAGCTCACCCTGCAAGTGTAGATTCAATTCCATCCTCAGCTAACCAAGAGGACCATGTTTCAATGGGGACGATTGCAGCAAGGAAAGCAAGGGAGATAATGAAGAATGTACGAAGAGTGCTTGCTATGGAAATAATGGCAGCGTGTCAAGCCATAGATTTAAGAGGGAATAAAGGTTTGGGAGTAGGTACAAAACCTGCTTATGAACTTGTAAGACAATATGTAGAAAAACTTGAAGATGATAGACCTCTTTATGAAGACATTAATAAATGTGAAGATATTATAACAGACGGAAAAATAATTAAATCTGTGGAAGATGCAGCAGGTGAAATGGTATTTTAATGTTTTGCAGCAGGTACAGCTTTGCTGTACCTGATATTCTATATTAAGAAAGGAGTGATTAAAAGGCTAATTTTAATTCATTGATTTAGTATTAATTAGATTCGCATTATTCAAAAATAATATTAGAGTGAGGTGAATTATATGCCTGTTGTTGTATCCGTTCTTGTAATGACAGTTTTATGCTTATTAAAGCTAAATGTAATCATAGCATTAATAATTTCTGCCCTCGTTGCTGGAGTTCTTTCAGGTATAAGTATGACGGAAAGCATTTCATTATTAATTGCTGGTATGGGTGGGAATTCAGAAACAGCTCTTAGTTATATTTTATTAGGTGCTTTGGCTGTAGCCATCAATAAAAGTGGTATTGCCAATAGACTAGTAATAAAGTTGTCTAAAAGCTTAAAGGATAAAAGAGTATTGTTTGTGTTGATAATTGCTTTCATTTCATGCTTTTCGCAAAACTTAATTCCTGTGCATATTGCATTCATACCAATTTTAATCCCACCACTTCTTGGAGTAATGAATAAATTGAAAATCGACAGGCGAGCTGTTGCATGTGCTTTAACCTTTGGCTTAAAAGCTCCTTATATTATGTTACCTGTTGGGTTTGGTTTAATATTCCACAACACAATAAGGGATGCACTTATTGATAATGGAATGCCAGTAACTACTAAAATGATTTGGAAGCCTTTACTTATACCTGGGGTAGGTATGATTATTGGCTTGTTACTTGCTATATTTATAGCTTATAGAAAACCAAGAGAATATGAAGATATTAGCTTTGGCGAAATTGCAGCGACCGATGAAGAACAAAGTTCAAACATGACCAAGGAAGAAGTAGGAGTATTAATAGGTGCTATAGTAGCTTTTGCAGTTCAATTATTGTCGGATTCTTTAGCTTTAGGAATATTAACTGCTCTATTAGTAATGTTGTTATTTGGTTCCTTCAAGTTTAAAGATATTGACAATTTAATGGATGGCGGAATTAGAATGATGGGCTTTATAGCCTTTGTAATGTTAGTTGCATCTGGATATGGTAATGTATTAAGGGAAACTGGAGCTGTAGAAGCTTTAGTAAATAGCTCAGTAGAACTAATAGGCGGTAGTAAATTATTAGGAGCTATATTAATGTTGTTAATTGGATTGTTGGTAACAATGGGTATAGGCACTTCCTTTGGTACAGTTCCTATTATAGCCACATTTTATGTACCTTTATGCATCCAATTGGGATTTAGTCCTGCAGCAACTATAGCTCTTGTAGGTGTTGCTGGAGCATTAGGAGATGCAGGTTCACCTGCTTCAGATAGTACATTAGGACCTACATCTGGCTTAAATGCAGATGGCCAACATGATCATATATGGGATACTTGTGTTCCAACATTTACCTTCTTTAATATACCTTTATTAATATTTGGAACAATTGCAGCAATGATTTTATAAATTGGATTTTAATACTAAACACCCTAGATGCGGGAAAGCTCTTATATCTAGGGTGTTTTTAATTATAAATATGCTATTCCTTCTGATACTATTTCAACTAATCCATCTAGCTTAATGGAGTCTATATTATTAGATTTCCAGTCAATAGAAATTTCTAAGCTACCACCAGGTTGCTGGATTTCTTTTGATATGGAGCTTTCGCTTTCATAGGCCAAGGCTGCTCCTAATGCTGCAGTTCCAGAGGCACAGCTTCTTTCCCAAAAAAGGCTATCAGTGTTTTTTACATATACTAATGGGGTTAAGAAATTGCTTTCTCTATCGTAATACATGATTCCAAAGGCATCATATTCTTCTTTATCCATTTCATTCTTAATTACTTTGAAAAAACTATCTTTATCTTGTACTTTATTGGCATCTACAATGAAATGAATTATACCAGGCAAACTAACTTTAATCGATTTTATACTATTATTGCCTTCTTTGAAATGAAATTCTTTAATTAATAGGGGTAGTGGCATGTTAATTTCTGAGAAAAAACTATTTCCCTTTTCTGTAGGAGTAACCTTACAAGTAATAATGCCTTCTATGCCTGAGGTTTTTATAGTGACTTCATATACTTGATCTATCTTTTTTATATTGGGGTATTGGCTATATACTATGAAAGCTGCTAGAGACCTAGAAGCATTACCACAAAATTCTCCACCCATCATCTGAAGCCTTATGAGGTCCTGTTCCCTCTCTATAAACCCTACCTGTTCTCCATGAATATTGTTATAACTCATAAGTTTATTGGCGATTTTCATGTGGAATTTCCTAGGAACTGGATCCAGCACAAATATAGTCATATTTTCTACAGGGTTTACCTTTACATATCTAAGTTTCATATTATTCCCCCTTTAGTTAGATACTCATATTTTTTGCTTTTTTCATAATTCCTTATGTTATAATTCAATATGGTTTATAATTAAATTATAGCATTGCTATCTGAATTATCAAAATTATTTAAATAGTCCATAACATGTTTTGGATTATAAAATAATCATGAACTATATGTTATAATGAAAATACCAATTCTAGGGAGGAATAGCGAATGGATAATGGATATATACATGTATATACTGGAAATGGAAAGGGAAAGACTACTGCTGCGTTGGGGTTGGCCCTAAGGGCTATATGTGCTGGTAAAAAGGTTTTCATAGGCCAATTCATAAAGGGAATGGAATACAGTGAGCTTAAGAGTGTAGATTATTTGCCTAACCTAGTTATAGAACAATTTGGAAGGGATTGTTTCATATATAAGGCCCCGAAGGAGGAAGATATTAGGTTGGCAAAAGCTGGGCTTAATAAATGTAAAGTCATTTTGAAGGAAGGAAACTTTGATGTGGTTATTTTAGATGAATTGAATATAGCATTGTATTACAATTTATTTACTGTGGAGAAAGTGTTGGAAACGATTAAAGGAAAAGCTTCTCATGTTGAGGTCATAATTACAGGCAGATATGCAGATGAAAGGATAATCCAAATTGCAGATTTAGTTACGGATATGGTGGAGATTAAACACTATTATAACAAAGGAGTAGTGGCAAGAAAGGGTATTGAAATATAATAAATAAAGCCATAGGTTACAAATTATCCTATGGCTTTATCTTAGAGTTTCTCCTAATATCCTTATCCAGTATTTTCCTGTAATCTTTCTTACATCTTCAGTTGAATGACCTTTGCAAAGCCTAAAAAAGCTCCAGTTAAAGAGAATACAAACATATTAACATATTAGCTACTTTATGGATTCCTGCTTCTATAGCACCAGTAGAAGTAATAATTTGAAATGAGCCTGCCACTATAAATATGAAGAAGGTCATTTGAGCTGCAACCATCATTCCTCTAGGAACAATAGTTAATACTTCAAATATATTTACCCCACCTCGTATAATAACCTCCTAAAAAGGATTAAAATTTGATTTACAAGTATTATGATGCAATTACTATTCCATCATGTTGGAAAATAATATTTGAACTTAAATTTCTCGCTATAAGCCTTTAGATTTAGGGTTTTACAATTAAAGAAAAATATGAAAATTCAAATAAATGATGATTATATTTAAGATAAGTTATATCAATCTTAAAAAAGTGTACAGCATTTTACTTTGGGAGGGAATAGAATTGTCAAATTATTTTACACATAGGACTAATATGAAATTTCAGTAAATTGCAGGGTTTTAGACTATATGGTAAAATATCATTAATAAACTATGTTGTATTAGAATTACCAGAGAGGAGAAGGCCTATGTATAATTTAATCATAAAAAGTGGAGAAGTTATAGATGGTTCAGGCAAAGGATCATATTTTGCTGATATTGGCATTAAAGATGGATATATAAAAGAGACATCTCGATATATAGATTCAGATGCCTTGAAAGTCATAGATGCAAAAGGCTATATTGTAAGTCCGGGTTTTATTGATATAGACTCTCATTCCGATTTTCACTTTGTTAAAGGTAATAAGAGTAAAGCAGCAGAACTTTTAGGAATTAGAAGGCAGACTTTATATAATAAAATGAAAGAATATGATATAGATATATGAGCTTAATAAATATAGAAGCTACAATTGAGTAAATATGAAAAGGAGGACTATATGAACAAGAAATATATTGTATTGTTACTTTTGATCATTATAACTTCAATGTTAATTACTGGATGTATGCCTGGAAATGGAGAATATACTAATTCAGATCCTGCGGGATTTCTATCAGGAATATGGCATGGTTGGATTGCCCCTTTTTCCCTGATAATAAGTATTTTCAATCCTCAAATAAGAATCTATGAACCAGCAAATACAGGTTGGTGGTATGACTTTGGATTCTATATTGCAATAATAAGCGGATTCGGTGGATTATCCTTAACTAGGAAAAAATCCAAAGATAAATAGATTTGACAATAATATTTGCTTCAATTTGACATGCTGAATTAATAAATTACAAAATTCTTGCATACTTGACATCAATGAAATAAATGCTATAATATATTAGTGGTCATTACCGCTTTTGTATGGGAGTAGATGGGTGCTGGTGTGCCCTCTGGTCTTCAAAACCAGTACGAGGGGTTAGGAGCCTCTTGGGTGGGTTCGATTCCCACATACTCCCGCCATTGATAATAAGCCGCTTTGGCGGCTTTTTGTTTTTTGAAAAGTTCTAACAATATAGAAATCAATAACTTTACAGATTGGGATTTAATTTGAGATGAAAATATATATTAATTCTGTGAAAATCCCTTTTTTCATATGTTTTAGTATACAAGAGTGATTGTTAAGGTGCTAAAATATAATAGCTTAACTGTTTTCTTACTAAATTTATAATTGATATTTAGGCTATTTCTCTAATATAGCATTGATTTGAATCTAGCTTGCTGAAATATCTAATAATTTACTTAAAAATAAAAGTGCTTAAGAATTATAAAATGAAAAAAATCCTAAGAATTTTGGTTTTTGCATTAAATGCTTTAAATTCTACTTCCTCAAGGCTACTTAGTAGACTAATCTGTCATCGTATTTCTTAAAGATTCATTTTCATCTTCTACATCCTTTAGGGTTATGCTAAAGCCCCATAATATTATACCCATAATTAAATAGGCCAAGGCGGACTTATAATTGTAAAGGATAGCAAGTTTCGGTGCATGAATAAGGCCTATGGCTGATAAAATTATTGCTACAAAAGAAACTTTAACTGCTTTTTCTAACTGGTTATCGATTATATATACCAATATTGCTCCCCATATAGCTGCGGTAAACATGGCTCTCTGTCCTAATGCGACTATAGATGGCGAGAGAGCATTTAAAGCTTCTGGGGCTGTGTTTGCAAAAAATTGCAGGAAGACCCACAAGGAGTCCACTTGTAATTGCAGCACTGTTTTCTTTTGAATCTATGGATAGTAGAGGTAGAACTCTTAATTTAGGGGAAACAGTGATATTGCAAAGAGAAATAAATCCTTTTATATCAGCCTTAAGAGAAAGAAATATAGAAGTAACAGCTTTACACAATCATTGGCTGTTTGATAAACCTAGGTTGTTTTATATTCACTTTTTTTCTATAGAGGATCCTTTGAGCTTTGCAAGAAAAGTTGCTGAAGCTTTTCAAGTTTTAAAATATTAAATGAGATCAGGTTTTGCCTGGTCTTTTAATTTTATATTTAACAACAATATATTACTATCCTAAATTCCTCAAATTGGATGGTATTGATTTTACGTTATTAGATAAAATAAAATGGAGAGAATTCTATTTTATGAGGTGATAAAATTGGGAAAAAGACCTATAGATACAAATGCAATCAAAGCATTAAACGAGATGAAAATTGAATTAGCTAATGAATTAGGAATTTCAGATGCTTTAGAAAATAAGAAAGAACTAGATCCTGTAACTAATATTTTTACAGCCGGGCCTGTAGGAGGGCTAATGACTCAAAAATTAGTGGAAATGGGAGAACAAGAGCTGATTGATGAAGAATAGGGTAGGTTAGCCTATCCTATTTTTAGTTTAAATAGTGTCTCATAACTTAATAAATTATATTATAATCAATACTTTTTTAATCAATTCATGTTATAATGTAATAGGCGCCACTCTTTTAAAGGGGGATTTCATATGGAAAAAGCTAAGGTCATGGTCTGTGTAACTCAGCAGAAAACCTGTGAAAGATTGATCTTAGAAGGTTATAAATTAATTAAATCTAAGGAAGATAAACTTTATGTAATACATGTAGTTAACGAAAGAGAAAACTTTTTAGAATATGCAAATGATGGAGAGGCTTTAGAATATTTGTTCAATGTTTCTAAAAAGGCAGGAGCCGATTTAACAGTATTAAGGTCGAAAGATGTATTAAAGACTATCATTAACTTTGCAAAATCAAACAGTATTACCCATATTGTTATGGGGAGTTCTCAAAATCAAGGAATGGAAGAAAAAGCAGGTATTGGAATGCAATTGCAAAATGCTTTACCGGACGTAAAATTCATTATTTTATAAAAGGACAGTAGAAGTAAATTCTGCTGTCACTTTTTTCAAAAGGAAGTGAAGATAATGAATTCAGTATCAGAAAACACAAAAAAAGTTACCCTTTGGACTAGACAGGATATTAGAAGTTTAGAAGACTTAAAAAATAATAGTTTAATTAGAATTAAAAAGAAACATCTAGATGAGAAATTTGAAGAAATAGCAGATTATATTATTGAACTATACAATTGGTTTACATCTAATGCAAGCAAAATTGTTCCAAAACCTGAAGGGGTAGAGTTTCCTATTTGGTGTTCTATTAGTGAAGAAAACATGTTAAGGCCTACTAAGGATACAGTTGTTTATGTACTAGAGGTAGATGAATCTGAGGTTATTTATTTTGATGGGATGAAATGGGATTATGTACTTAATCACTTATATATACCAAAGGATGAAAAGGATAGGGAAGAATATTTAAAAGATATAAAGAGGAAAGGCTTTAAAGATGCTTTTTCTGTTATGGATGATAGGATTGTCCATTTTTATCCAGAAGAGAGGAAAAGGATTATGGATAGTTGGATGAGGATATTCGAAATAGATGTATGGGATATATTTAGAGTACAAGCTAATATTTGGGAAATTAGGTCTGAAATGGTTAAAGATATATTATACTATGACTATTGAGAGGATAAAGAAACAGCCTTTGTCTTTAAAGATAAAGGTTGTTTTTTGCTTTATAAAAGAATTGGGTTTGTAATTTATAAAGTAGATTAACTTTTAAATTTATGTTATATAATTGAAATTGTGGGAAAGCATGCGGATAAAGGATATAATATTAAATGTAATATATTTGGTTGTGAGGGGATTAACTATGAAAGATTTAGAAATAGCAATTAAATTAAGAAAAGAAGGGAAGCTGGAGGAATCTAATAGGCTATTAGTAAGTCTTGCAAATAAGTGTCCTGATGACCCTATGATTAACTACCATTGTGCATGGAGCTTTGATGCACTTGGATTAGAAAAAGATGCAGTACAATACTATGAAAAGGCTATTGCAATTGGATTGCCTGATGAAGAATTGAGAGGAGCTTATTTAGGTTTAGGGAGTACATATAGAACTTTAGGAGAATATGAAAAATCGAAAAAGACCTTTGAGGAAGGATTAGATAAGTTTCCTCAGGATGAAGCGATGAAAGTTTTCTATGCAATGACATTATATAATATGAAAGAATACTCTAAAGCAATGGAAATATTATTATTTTGTATTGCTGAAACATCCTATGATGAGAATATAAATAGGTATAAAAGAGCCATTAAGTTTTATGCAAACAAGTTAGATAAAATATGGTGATTTTTAATTACTTTTAACAATGCTGTCTAATCTTCTAGGAACGTTGATGAACTTATTTGTAAAGTAAACAGTATTCCAATTAAAAGAATAGAAGATAATAAGGGAATATAACAAAAAACATTGTTTATCATAAATAAGAATAACCTTATAAATGATCTGAAATACTCGTTTAATTCTACGATATTTTTAAGACTAGTTATAATTATACATTGAACCCTTTAGATTTTAATCTGTAGGATATAAAACCAAAAATTAATTTCTGATGTAAAGTCCATGGAAGTAGTATAAATTGCTTTTTGATTGTAATGTTGATCAATTGTGGTTGTAAATTGTAGGAGGACTATATTATGAAATATGAGTTTGAAAATCAAAAACCACAAGCGTGACAGTATGAAGTTTTTAATTGGGTAGAGTATCTTATAGGTGTACCAATGCCTATATTTTTAATTACAACCTACAAAGAAAATGGTTTGCCTAATGTATGCTTACATTCCTGGTCTTCCTTTTCAGGAGATGGAGGAGGTCACTTCTGCATAATGTCCGGTATTCCAATAAATTATGGCCATACAATAAAAAACATTATAAGAGATAAGGAGTTTTGCATTAACTTTCCTAATAGAGAGATTTGAGATAAATGCCATAAGACCATTGAAAATAATAAATATGTACTTGATGACATAACAGAAAGTGGATTAACGGTTGAAAAAGTATTTCTATTAAAGCTCCAAGGATTAAAGAATGCTTCTTAAATCTAGAGTGTACTTTAGAATGGATTAAGCATCTATATGAAGGCAGCAGATACTGTGTTATATGTGGTCATATTAAGCATATAGCAATGGATAGTCAATACTTTGACGAAAACAAGAATGGTCGTTATGGTGAAACCGGATTCATTATGAATATTCACCCTTTGACTGGAGAAACATTAGAAAGCAAACTGGGTTTTGTGAAATATGAGTAAATAGGCAAACAATATATCTTTATACTAATACTTAACCACAGATATTAACCCTCCAAACTGAAATATTTGGAGGGAATGTTTTGAAGAATTTAAAAGTTATTATTAAAGTAACTACCCATAGTGATTTGGAACACATTGAAAGGTTATGAAATAATGGCCATGTCAAGAAATTTGTTGGTTTTCCTAATGGTTTAGGAATTACTATAGATAAGCTTCAAGAATGGATTAAAAGGGCAATAAAACCACCATATCGTTGTCATTATTCTATCTATTTAGAAAATGGTACTTATTGTGGGGAAACTTTTTATGACGTGGACATTGATACCAGAATAGATGTGTTCGATATCAAATTAATGCCTTCTGCAGGTGGGAAGGGAATTGCTTTAAAAGCATTATCCTATTATAGCTAAAGTCTTTGAAGAAGGGAAGGCTAGAAAGGTATATGTTGAACACCATCCTGACAATGTTAAAGCGTGGAACCTATATGAGAAATTAAAATTTATTAATAGACCACGGCCTGCCTCCATTGAAGGAGATAATCGTTAGCTTTAGTAGCATTTATAAACTGCTTTGTTGCCAATGGCATAAATGAAATTTATACACAGATTTGGTTGGGTAATTGTAGAATGGTTAAATTAGCTAGAAAAATTGGTTTTATTGAATTGACACGCTTAAAGAACTATGGACTTGTAAAAGGAAATATGTACGACTCCCTAACTTTTAAACTAGATATAGATAGATTTAAGAACTTTTATAATAGTTTGTTGTATAGTGATTAAAAGACCATTAGCTTTCAAGGTGCTTTTTAATGAATATATATAATGAATTTTGGTAATGAAGGGAGGTAGCAATGGAAAATATAAAATATAAAATATCCTAAAGAGTTAAAAGATATACTTAAGGGGATGAGATGTGAAGGAGATGATATAGGCAAGTCAAATTTTAAAGTGCTAAGGTATTATAATAACAAAACAACCTATTATTTGAAGATTCAATCCAGCTATGAAATAAAGAGGGAAGGGTTGGCTTAAGGGAAAATTACCAGTTCCTGAAATAGTATATTATAGTTCTAATGAAGGATATGATTTTCTATTGATCACTGAAATTAAAGAGCCCATGCTATATTCTGCCTATTATCTAGGAAGGCCAGAGGAGACTGCAAAATTATTGGCTGATGGAATAAAGATGTTACAATCAATTTCAATTGATAATTGTCCCTTTGATGCTAGATTAGAAAAAAAGCTGGAGCTTGCTTTATTATAATATTAAAAATAACTTAGTAGATACATCTGATTGGGAAGTAAATAATGGCTTTTCCTCCCTAGAGGATTTACTAACGTATTTAAAAGACAATAAACCTAAAAATCAAACACTTTCATTTACTCATGGGGATTATACTTTGGCTAATATTTTTTAGAAAGGATAATAGGATAAGTGGCTTCATAGACTTAGGGCGTGGAGGAATAGCGGATATATATCAGGATATTGCATTAGCAGTCAGGTCCTTTAAAAATAAATTTAAAACTGATAAATATATAGATTTATTTTTTGAATATTTAGGTATAGAACCAGACTGGGAAAGGATCAATTATTATATATTACTTGACGAGCTATTTTAATAATTCATCCAAATTATATATTCGTCAGTATTGAGTACTAATATTGAGGATGTAAAAGGAGTTAACTGTGATAATTTACCGATTAACTCTTTTTTAATGTTAATTTTAGAAGGAAATTATATGTTTATGTAGAAATATATTATGACTATAAGTAAAATTAAAGGGAGGATTGGTATACCCATTTTAGGTACTGAACAATCAGAAGTAATAAATATTAATAATGAATTAAGGTTAAGGAAATTTGATAGTAAATATGATTTTGCATTAGAATGGTATCAAAATGAGGAAACAGTAAAATTGGTTGATGGGCCCAATGTAGAGAAATATGATCATGTTACTTTAAAGAGAATGTATGAGTATCTAAACAATATTGGTGAATTATATTTTATAGAAATACGAGAAAATAATGGGTTTATACCAATTGGGGATGTTACGTTTTGTAAAGATGATATGTCCATGGTTATAGGTGCTAAAAAATACCGTGGTAAAGGTATAGGTAAAAAAGTTATAGAAGCATTGATATTAAGAGCAAAGGATTTAGCTTTAAAAGAACTTAAGGTTAGAGAAATTTAATCATATAATACTGCTTCACAAAGATTATTCGAAAGTTTTGGATTCAAAAAATCAGACCCTACTGATAACGGTTATTCATATATTAAATTTCTAGAATAATATTTGCTTAAACTAAACATTTAAGTAAAAAACACTTATTTACACAACAGGAGGTATATTAATGTTAATAGATACTAGTTTAGATAATTTCAAGATAAGATTTGCAGAAGAAAAAGATGTACCACTGATCTTAGAATTTATAAAAGAATTGGCTGATTATGAAAAAATGCTTAATGAAGTGGTAGCAACCGATCAAATCTTAAAAGAATCTCTATTTGAAAGAAAGATGGCGGAGGTTATTATTGGGGAATATGATAATAAGCCAGTAGCTTTTGCATTATTCTTTCACAACTTTTCTACTTTTCTAGGAAGACCAGGTATTTACTTGGAGGATCTATACGTCAAACCTGAAATGAGAGGTAAGGGAATAGGTAAAATTATGCTTTCTTTTCTTGCAAAATTGTGTGTTGAGAGAAAATGCGGAAGATTGGAATGGTGGTGCTTGGATTGGAATGAGCCAGCAATAGAATTCTATAAACAAATGGGTGCAATTCCAATGGATGAATGGACAGTATACAGAGTATGTGGTGATGCGATAGAAAAATTAGCTATGAAGGTTAGTAAATAAATTATTTTAAGTAGGAATATAATGCTTAGCATGATGACCTTTTGAACATAAATTATAATGCTATATGAGGTGTTAAATATGCTAAAAGTTATGAGAAAAGCAACTAAAGTTTTATCATTATTTTTAGAATTGATGTTTATGGAGAAGTTTATTATAATCTAGAATCTCCATCAAGGATATATTATTCAGTATTAGGATTATTATATTCTTCTGGAAGCGTCAAGATTACCAGAGGAGGGCGAATAGGAGTAAGAGAAAATGTAACTGCTTACTTTGAAGTTTCTAGATAAGGTAACTTCTATGATAGAGTTTTAGGTAGTATTTACTTAAGAGACGTAAAATCTATCATAAGCAAGGAGTAGTAAATATGAATAAAAAGTTAGCTTAATTTTAAGTATACTAGTAATAATATATCCATTTTTATTAACAGGAAGTGTTACGGATGATCATCTGGTAGAACCTATGAATTATATTACTTTTATAATTAAAGTTCCATGCTTTATAATAGGAGTATATTTTATAAATAAATATCACTTGGAGTAATAAATTATAGCTTAATTGTTTTACAAAGATGGTATTTTGTAATGAATATAATTTTTATAGGCTTAAAGTTATATTGTTAACTATAAACCTATCAGACTGAAGACAAAGTATAATAAATTAATAAAAAAGCAGAAAATCCTTTTTGAATTTTTAAGGATTTTCTGCTTTTAGTTTAAAAATTATTATACTCTGTTTTTAGTTTGTAAACTCTTAAATAAGGGTTCTTTTTTATTATAAACAGATCAAAAATTTTGTCATAAAATTCAAAAGAAAAAAATATGGTATAAATAAGTTAGCGAAAAATTCAAAATATTCTATCACAACCTTAAAGGAGGGGAGGAGGATGAGAAATTACATTAAGAAATTGACAGCGATAGTTTTAGTTATATTATTACTGTTACCTGGTATTAGTTTTGCTGCAGAGCAAGAAAACTATTTAACAGCTGAAGAAGTATTTACAGAAGATGAAGTCGAGAAATTGGAAAAGAAGGTTGATAAAAAGAAGTTGGAGCTTGATAAAGGGATAAGTAGTTTAAATAGCAAACAATCAATGGGAACTTATCCAAGGAGAAAAGGGGTTATACTTGTAACAAAAGATAAATATAAAGGTATAATTCCAACGGGACATGCAGCAATTGTTTATAGCTATGGAACGGTAGTTGAATCCTTAGCAAAAGGTGTAACGACAGGAGCCAATGATTGGTACCAAACAAGAAAAACCTGTTATGGAGTGACCGTTAAAGGAACCACTATAGCACAGGATGAAACAGCAGCTGATTGGTGCTACAAACAGATAGGTAAACCATATAATTGGAACTACCTTAATCCTTATACTAGAAATAAATTTTATTGTTCTCAATTAATATATGCAGCATTTTTAGATAATTATGGGATCAATTTGGATACATCGGATTTTGGAGTCGCAATTCATCCGATGGAGTTAATAAACAGCAGCAATACTATAAAAATATACGAAAGATAAATGTGATTTAGCCAAAGGGCTTTTCTATGTCCTTTGGTTAGATTTTTTAGTGAGGTTATGAATATGAAAAGTATAGTTTATATTATAGGAATGATAGTGATTTTAGCTATTATAAATTGGCACAGATATGAGGCAGAAGATTTTAACTACCAAGGTATAGAGGAAATTAAAATTGGAGTAATAGAAACGACAGCTAATGAGCATAAAAGCTGTATTCACTGGTATGATGAAAATTTAAATAAGATTTCAGAACAAAAGTTACAATATGCAATGTTAGGCTCTCCATTTCATAATCCAGTTTATTATAACAACGAAATATATTTAATACCTCAAGGGTTGGGAAATAGAAAGGATAGTAAAAAGGTAATAAGTTTAAATAGGGAAGATTTCAATATTACGGAATATCCATTTAATAATATAGCATTAAACGATATTGCAGTTAGTGAGGATTACATTTATACAATAAATACTCTAAATGGAAATACTCATATATCCAAATTAAGTAGGAGGGATTCCAGGTTAGAAGAAGTGGTTATAGAGGACGAGTATATAAGCGGAATAGTAGCAATAAAAGGGAAATTGTATGCCTTTAGTTCAAATATGCAAACTTCATCACCCAAATTTTATATTTACATTTATAACGAGGAATTAGACCTTTTAGATATAAGAGATATTACTAAATATGGTACAGGGCAATACAAATTTTCCAATGACGAAAATTATTTGTATGCTAATGTAATGGTAACAAAGGATGAGAAACCAGGAACTATGATTTTAAAAATATCTATTGAAACTAATGAGATTGAAGCAATAGATATAAATGAAGAATTTCCAAATGATATTCTTCAATATAAGGATAAAATAATAATAACAAACCATGATTTAATCATGTATGAAGGAAATAAAATAACCATTTTAGATAAAAATACTCAAGAAACTGAGACTATAGAATTAGATAGGAAGACTGAATTTGCAGGTATAATAGGGAATTTGTTGATAATAGGAAACCAGGAGAATATAGGTTTATATAGTATCGAGAATAGATTTGAATTAGTAAAGGAAATCTTCATTGATAAAAGCAATGAGTCGTATATTTCTAATATTATAGTATTGAATTAAGATTAGAGGTCAGATGATAAATCTGACCTTTAATATCAATAAAGCCTACATATAACCCCACAAGCCAATCTTTTCCCTGCATTTCCAGAAGGCTGGGTTCTATAATCGTCGGGATTTTGATGAATTATTACTGATTTCCCTATAATATCCTTTGGTTTAAATTTATCAGTAAAAAAACTCATCCTAGCATAGCCATTATTTGAGAATATTACAGGAAAATCCCCTGCGTGATTTCCATGGGGTTGATTAGTTGGATTATAATGCTCACCAGCAGATTGGAAAGGATTTTCAGGGTCAGTTATTTCACAAACACCCAATTCATGAATATGGAAACCGAAAGGGCCTATTGGTTCTTTACCATTTTTTGCAGGTTGGTATAAGGGTAGTCCCCATACCTCTATATATACTTCAGTCCCTCCCGCCACATCATCAAAAAATATGTTACCATATATATTAGGAGCTAAATTTCCACCTCTGATGTTTGCGTATGCAGTTATTTTATAATTGAAACTCATATATGGACTCCTCCCTTCAAATACATTTTATGCAGAAGGTTTATCTTAAGTTCATAATAATATTGGAGGTGATAAAATGGCAAAAAAGTTTGGTCTGGTTCTTGAAGGAGGTGGCATGAGAGGAGCCTATACTTCTGGTGTTCTAAGGGCTTTTATGGATGAAGGGATTAAATTTCCCTATATAATAGGGGTATCTGCTGGAGCGAATAACGCAGCTAATTTTATAGCAGAGCAAAAGGACAGGAATAAAATCGTTTTTGTAGACTATGTATCCCATAAAGAATACTCAGGATTAAAATATTTTATTAAAGGAAAGGGCTATTTTAATATGGACTTCTTATTTAATACCTTGCCAAATAGATTAGTTCCTTTTGACTATGAGACTTTTTTTAATTCTAAAACCGTATTTAAAATCTGTGTAACGGATGTGGAAACAGGAGAACCAGTATACTTTGATAAGAGCCAATTGGATGGGGATAAGAAGATGATCAATAAGGTATTGAGGGCATCGAGTAGCTTGCCTATATTTTCTCCTCCAGTTGAAATTAATGGTAAACTCTATTATGATGGAGGTGTTACCGACTCTATCCCTATAGAAAAATCTATTGAAGATGGGAATATTTGCAATGTAATAGTTCTAACTAGAAATAGAGGATATGTAAAGAAAAAACAGAGATTAGGGCCATATTCAAAGCATTATCTAAAAAAGTATCCTAATATACTCAAAGCACTTAGTGCCAGACACATTAAATATAATAAGGCCTTAGAAAAGATTAATATACTGGAAAAGGAAGGATATGCTTTTGTATTTAGGCCAATAGCACCTTTGAAAGTTAACAGATTGGAAAAGGATATAACTAAGTTAGAGGAATTATATAATCAAGGTTATAAGGAAGCAATGGAAAGAATAGATCAATTGAAGAGATGGATTGAAGAGGTTTCTAAGGAATAAGCATTCATATCCCATTTTTAGTAGTCATATATTTAATTGAGGCTATTGGAAATGGGGGATATGGTGGCTATAAACGTGGAATCGATAGATCTAATGATTAAAATGTTTAAAAAGGATAATTTAGATAAGGATTTATTTCGATCTCTTATGCGGACTAAAGGGATAAAAGAATTTATTAATCATGAAAAAAGTATGGGAAGGTTTAGACTAATTAGTCCTTTAAAAGATGAAATTAAAAGGGTTATTGAAGATAAGGAATATGAGGATGTATATGATTTTTATATATTAAAGAATAATCTAGAACAATTGGAAATAGATATTAAAAACATACTGAAAAACTCAAATTCAATTATAGAGGAAGCCAAGGAGAAAGTCTATGAGATAGTTCCAAAGGATATACAAATAAGAACTAGCATATATCTCTATTGGGGAGGAATAGACGGTGCATTTACTCTCAATAGAAAAGAAATTTTCATAAATTATAGAAAATATTTCGGGGATAGGGAGGAGTTTATTAAAGTATTAAGCCACGAAATGTATCACGCTCGAAAACTTACTCTTATGAATAGGATTAAATATTGTTTTAGAATGATATCGAGAGATAATAGACTCCTCTATGATATTATTGGACGGATCATTGAAGAGGGTATGGCTTTGGTGGTGCAACATGGTCCCAATTTAGCAAAGGATGATTTAACGGGAATGTTAACCAAAGGGAATATTCTCTTTGTTAAAGAAGAATTCCAGCATTTAAACAGTATTTTAAATAATATAAGAAGGAGGAATGGCAATTCAATTACCAAAAGGCATTTGAATATCTATGTAATTGGCTATTGTATAGTAAGTCTCATCTATAAGGAAAGAGGAATAGAGATTTTAAATTATTGGACTGTAGACTTAAATTTAAGAAGGATTATTAGAGAATATGTAGAATTAAACAATAGGAATAAAACCTCATCTAATCTTGACAAAAATATAATCAGATGGATTTTAAAGGAAAGGAGTATTTGATATTTTATTCTTAATAATTTTGGCAATATAGGATTGAATAGAGGCAGCAAAACTTTACATGATATAAATTGATGACAATATATGTTTTTCTGTAAAATAGGGTATAAAAATAAGAGAAAGCTTTTTACTAAGATATTGGGATTATTGTAAACTACTCCTGTGCTTGGATAAGTCTAAAATATTGAGGAATTTGAAATAGGGGCTATTAATTTCACTAAAGTAATATTCTCTATCTTTATTTTCAGTTTAATCCAGTCCGCATATCATGGAATTATGTCAAAATATGTAGGAACATTAATATAGGTTTATATTTCAATAAACCCGGAAGAGGTGATACTAAATGGCAAATTTTTTTAAAAAGAATAAACCAATTCACATATTATCTCCTATGACAGGCAAAATAATCCCATTAGAAGAAGTAGAGGATGAAGCATTTTCAGAAAAAAGGTTGGGAGATGGAATAGCAATAGAGATTACCGATGGGAAGGTAATAGCCCCTTTTGATGGTGAAATAACTAGCACTTATAAGGCTAATCACTGTGTTGCTGTCAGGTCCAAAGAAGGAATAGAGCTTTTAATTCACATTGGGCTTGAGACGATTAAGTTAAAAGGGGAAGGTTTTAAACAGCATGTAGTATTAATGCAGCAAGTAAAGCAAGGAGATGTAATTTTAGAGGCAGATTTAGAGTTTCTCAAAGATAAGGGCAAGTCTTTAGTATCTCCTGTAGTCATTGCTAACACAGGACGAGTAAAATCAATTGAAAAAGCAGAGGGCAATGTGGAAAAGGGAGTTTCAACTATTATGACTGTCACCATGCACAAAAGCAAATATTAAGACAAGAATTTCCATTCTTGTCTTTTTTAATGATTAAATTGAAAAAACATTACAAATATTAATTATTTATTGAAAAATATTTTCACATATATTATAATGAAAATAATAAGGTTGCAGGGGTGATAAATTGGATAGGTCAATTTTAACTAAGATAGAACAGGGGATGGAGAGTTTTACAGCCTCAGAGCAAAAAATAGCAAAATACATTTTAAACAATCTTAATGAAGCTGTGAATTTGTCCATTGTAGAAATGGCAAAAAAAAGTGGGACGAGCGAAGCAAGTATTGTAAGGTTTTGTAAAACTTTAGGGCTTAAAGGCTATCAGGACTTGAAAATAGCCCTGTCCTTAAATACCGTTCAGAATGTAAAAAGAGATAAAATACTTCACGAAATAATAAATGTAGATGATTCAACTAAGACAATATTAGACAAGCTGTCTGCAGGTAGCATACAAGCTATTCACGATACTTGTAACTTATTAGACATCCAGAGCTTAAATGATGCTATAGAAGCAATAGACAAATGTGATAAAATACATATATTTGGTGTTGGTGCATCTTTAGTCGTTGCCCTTGACGCACAATATAAATTTACCAGAATTAATATTCCCACCTTTGCATTTATGGACCACCATATTGGAATAACAGCTGCAGTTCACTTAGATGAAAGGGCAGTAGCAATTGGAATTTCAAATACTGGAAGAACGGTCGAAATAATTGAGAGCCTTAAAATAGCTAAGGAAAAAGGAGCTACTACAATAGCTATTACCCAATATGGAAAGTCCCCTATCCAAGATATTGCTGACATTGTATTGTTTACTGCAAATGTAGAAAATAACTTCAGGAGTGGCGCTATGGCTTCCAGAATTTCTCAATTATTTGTCATTGATAGCCTTTTTATAGGGGTAGCCTGCAAACGTTACGATGAAGTTATAAAACATTTGAGAATTACAAAAGAAGCATTAGAAAACAAAAAATATTGATAGGAGGAGCAAATGAATCTAATAACAGAAAAATCCAATATTAAATCTATAGGAATTGATAGAAAAACGATTTCTGATATTTTACAGATTATGAATGATGAAGATAAACTTGTAGCCTACGCAGTAGAAAAAGAATTGCCCAATATAGAAAAGGCTGTGAAAGAAATAATAAAATCCTTTAAAAAGGGAGGTAGGCTAATTTATATTGGGGCAGGAACTAGTGGTAGACTAGGAATACTTGACGCTTCAGAATGTCCGCCTACCTTCAGCACAGATCATGATCAGGTTATTGGAATAATTGCAGGAGGCTTAGAAGCAATGACTGTTGCAATTGAAGGAGCGGAAGACGATGTAGAAGCTGGAAAAGATGATCTTCAAAATATAGATTTAACTGAAAAGGATGTAGTTGTAGGGTTAACAGCCAATGGAAATACTCCTTATGTGCTAGGAGCGTTAGAATATGCAAATTCTATAGGCACTACAACTGTTGGAGTGACTTGTAACGAAGATAGTAAAATTACTAAAGTAGCTAATATTGCAATTACACCGGTAGTTGGCCCAGAAGTAATTGCTGGTTCTACAAGGCTAAAGGCAGGAACGGCACAAAAAATGGTATTAAACATGTTATCTACAGCTTCCATGATTGGATTGGGGAAAGTCTATAATAATCTAATGGTAGATGTGAATCCTACCAATTCCAAGTTAATAGATAGAGCTACAAGAATTATAATGGAAGCTACAAGAGTGGAGAGAAAAGAAGCTGAAAGGTATTTGGAGTTATCTAAAAATAAACCTAAAGTGGCAATAGTCATGATAAAAAAAGATTGCAGTTATGAGGAAGCCGTTCAACTTCTTGAAGAACATGGTGGATATGTATATAAGGTTTTAGAGTAGAGACTTACATTTCCTCTGTTCCAAAATGTATGCAATTGTGTATTTTATATTCATAATTAAAATATAAAGGGGAGGAAGTTAAATGAAAAAAACTTTTAAAATTTTATCGTTAGTATTAGCTTTATCATTAATTTTAGCTGGATGTTCAGGCAAGTCAGCTGATAAAAGCAGTACAGATGACGTAGCTCCTGCAGTACCTGAAGATGAAGAGATAACATTAAAGGTTACTTTTTTTGAAGCTGGTTTCGGAAGAGCATGGCAAGAATGGCTAAAGGAAGAGTTTGAAGCAAAACATCCAAACGTTACTATTGAACTTGTAGGTGATGCAAACTTAGTTGAAACTATTACTCCTATGATTGAAAGTGGAGTAGATGCCCCTGATGTATTTATGACTAACGGCAGTGGATGGGAAGAATGGGGTCCTCAAGGATTGGTATTAGATTTAACTAGTCTCTATGAAGAAGTAGTTCCTGGTACTGATATGACTCTAAACGAATATATAACTGATGTAGCTAAGGACAAGTTTTTCTTCGATTTAGGAGAAGAACTTGGGGGAGTTAAAAAATATGCAGTACCCTGGTCTGCAGGTCCTATGAGCGTTGTTTATAATGCCAAAATGTTTAAGGAGTATGGATGGGAATATCCTGAAACTTGGGAAGAATTTGAAGCATTATGTGAGGAGATTAAAGCTGCAGGAATAGCACCTTTAACATATCCAGGCAAGTACCCCAACTATGTAAGACCTTTTATTAGAGCTTGGCAGTTACAAGATATGGGTGAAGAAAAATTCTTTGGAGAATTCAAGAATCCAACAAGTCCAGAGATATACAACGATCCAGCAATTTTAAATGCTTTTTCTAAGTTTAAATCTTTATTTGATAATGGTTGGATAATGGAAGGAACTACAGCTTTAGACCACACTCAAGTTCAAATGGAGTTTATTAATAATAAAGTGGCTATGATATTAAATGGTTATTGGCTAGAGCAAGAAATGTCTGAAGCGTGGCCAGAAGGATATGAAATAGTAATGGCACCAGTACCACAAGCTGGCAAAATCGATAAGCCTGTTGCTTTCATGAACATGCCAGATTATATGGCTATATATGGCAAAACGAAACATCCAGAAGTTGCTAAAGAATTTTTACTATTTAGCTTGAGCCCAGAGTCCTGTGAAATGTTCGCGAAATTAGCAGGTGGATTGAGGCCTTTCAAATATGACCTTGACAATGTAGATGTAACAGACTTTACAAAGAGCTGTCAGGATGTTGTAGGAAATTCTAATTATTATCAGTTTACAGATGCAAGTAGCAATCCATTAATGTTTAAAACTTTAGGAAATGATTATCTAACACAAATTTCAACTGGAGAAATGACTCCAGAAAAGGCTGCAGAAGAGTTCTATAAAGAAGCACAAACTCATTATGAGCAGACTAAGGAAGATTTGGGTTTATAAATTAGAATAGTATAATTTTTCAGATAGGAATGCTTTATAAACCAAAGTTTATAAAGCATTCCTATAAATATAATAAGCATCCTGTGAGGTGAAAAAGTTGAATAAAAGATTGAAACAGAAAGATAAAGAAAAGTTTAATCCTCAATATTCACTCCAATTAGATTCTAAAAAGAATAACAGGGCAAGGAACATTTTTATTTTTTTAATGCTAGCATGGCCAGTATTAAATTGGCTTATATTTACTTTTTACATGAATTTAGAGACGGTAATTTATTCATTCCAACGTCTTAATCGATTTACAGGTGAGATGAAGTTTTCAGGACTAACTAACTATAAGATTTTATTCCAAAAAATAATCAATAATAGCGATTCCTATGGTACAGCTTTTAGAAATACCTTTTTATGGTTAGGCCTTAATGTATTAGTTATTGGCCCTATATCTTTAGTCGTTTCATACGTATTATCTAAAAAGATCCCACTACATAGATTTTATAATGCAGTATTGTTTATACCAAATATTATTTCTATCGTAATATTAACTATGGTATGGTCTTTTATATGGGCTCCTAATCAAGGAATAGTAAACGACCTATTGAGAATGTTAGGCCTGGAAAAGCTTACCCGAGTTTGGTTGGGGGATCCGGATACTGCTTTAATCAATGTATTTATCTACTGTGTGTGGGCTGGAATTGGATTTAACAACCTTATTTTAAGTGGGGCTATTGCTAAAATTCCTAAAGAGATATTAGAATCGGCAGAATTAGATGGAGTTTCCAATTGGCAAGAATTCATCCATATAATAGTACCAAGCATATGGCCTACATTTGCAACGGTAACTATATTAGGTGCAACTGCTGCTTTTAGGGTATTTTTGCAACCACAACTATTAACAAATGGTCAATATGGCACTTCTACCATAGCATTAAAGGTAGTAGATGAGGTATTAGGTGGAGGGGATTATGGTCTTGCATCTGCAGCAGGTGTTGTAATGGCCATCTTAGGATTTATAGCGGTATATATAATTAAGAAATTCCTTGATAAGATGGAAGCAAAATGGAGTTAATATGAAGGAGGTATGAATGTGGGCAGGAAATTTAGCAAACCCGTTCTTATAATTGCAGAAGTATTATTATTTATTTATGCAGTTTCGCTGATTTTCCCTTATATATGGGTATTTATAAATTCTTTTAAATCGGTTCCTGAATTCTATTCTAGTACTTGGAGTTTACCCGAGAGCTTTAGTTTAACTAATTATCTTAGGGCTTTAGAAGAGACTAATATGCTATCCTATTTTAAGGTAAGTATAATAGTTACATTAGTTGGTACGGCTTTACAATTGATTTTTTCTGCTATGACTGCTTATATTTTAGCTAAATACAAATTTAAGGGAAATGCTTTTATTTATAGCTGTGCAGTTGCAGGTTTCTTAATACCTACAACTGGTACTCTAGCACCATTATATGTATTTTTGAAGAATACGGGCCTTTTCAATATCTACGGTCTAATAATAATGTATGCAACCGGTATGGGTACTAATATGGTCATTTATTATTCATTCTTTAAAAAGATCTCGTGGAGTTATGCAGAAGCTGCCTTTATAGACGGAGCTGGACACTTTAGAGTATTTTGGAATATTATGCTACCCATGGCTAGGGAAGCTTCCATTGCTGTTGGAATAACTACTGCAATCCGAATTTGGAATGATTACTTCCTTCCATCAATCCTATTAACAAATCCAAAATTGCAAACGGTGGCAGTAGGATTAAGGACTTTACAGGTTCAACAGCAGTATAATGCAACATGGACAGTCCTTTTTGCTGCAGTTATACTTGCTAGCTTCCCAACCATACTAATATATGTGTTATTCCAAGATAGGATTAGTAAGGGATTCCTTATGGGTGGACTAAAAGAATAATAGGAGATGGGATTATGTTTATAGATGAAAGAATAGCTTTATTAGAGGATTATCTTAATAAACTATGTCGAGATGGAGTATTTCCAGGGGCTGTATTTAGTTTAGTTGATTCTCAATCCTGTTATATCAACTATTTAGGCAAAGCCCAATTAGTTCCCGAAGAGGAATATGTTAATGAAAATACAATATACGATTTGGCTTCCCTTACAAAAGTAGTTGCTACGACTACAGCAATAATGATGCTAATTGAAAGGGGCTATTTTACATTGGATTCTTTAATATCAGACCTTCTTCCCCGTTACACAGTACCAGGTGTAACTATTAGGCACCTCTTAACTCATACATCGGGACATGATGCGGATATAGACTGTAAGGGAATGACTCGTGAAGAGTTAATCGATGCTGTATATGATTCAAAAATCGATCCAAATAGATATAATAAAATGGTTTTATATTCAGATATTGGATATATATTACTTGGTTTTATCATAGATAGAGTTACAGGTTCCTTTGAAAATTTCGTAAGTGAGAACTTATTTAAACCCTTAGAAATGACCGAAACCTTTTTCAATCCAAAGGAAGGGTACCAAAAAAGATGTGCTTCTACTGAATTTTGTGCTATGAGAGGAAAACTTATAAAAGGCATAGTTCATGATGAAAAATGCTATGTTCTAGGAGGGGTTTCAGGTCATGCTGGGTTGTTTTCAACAGCTAAGGATCTTTCAAAGTTTGTAAATATGCTCTTAAATGATGGTGAATATAATGGTAAATTGATTTTGAATAAGCAGACCATTGAAACTATGGTTAAATGCTATACTGAAAATATGGGATCTGAGAGAGGGTTAGGATGGATAGTATTAGGAGATAACAATAGATTCTGTGACTTTGCAAGTGATTATAGCATTTATCACACTGGTTTTACTGGTACATCTATCATGGTGGACTTAAAAGCCAAAAAAGGTTTCATACTATTAACTAATAGGGTTCATCCTTCGCGGGAAAATGTCAAACTTATTGAGTTTAGAAGAAACATAAATAATATGGCTTTTTCAGCCATAAAGTAAAGGAGTAGGGTTATGGAATATTTAATAGGGATAGATGCAGGGGGTACAAAATCTGAGTTAGTGGCTTACGATCTAGATTATAAGCCCATATATAAAAGCATAGGTGGATATGGAAATCCATCGGTGAGTTATGATAATACTATTAGGAATCTCAGTGCACTAATAGATGAATGTTTAAAGGAATTAAATCCTAGTAGATGTATTTTTCTAGCTGCTGGAATTGCTGGAGTGGAAAAAGGCAATACAAGAGAATTGATAGAAAAATATGTTAGGGATAAATATGGAATTGAAAATATAATCTTAAACGATGTTATTATGGCTGCTAAAGCTTATTTTGGTGAAGGAGATGGGATTCTCGTAATTTCTGGTACTGGTTCATCTTGTTATGTCCAAAAGGATAATATGGGACAGGTAGTAGGAGGTTGGGGACATCTTTTAGGCGATGAAGGAAGTGGATATCATACCGTAATAGAAGCTTTTAGAAGGATTACCTATAAGATAGATAGGGGAGTTCCTCTTGATGATTTAAGCAATAGATTAATGAAAGAAATAGAGAATCTAGGCCATTCTGATATTAAGTCCTTCATTTATGGAAGTGAAAAGAAGGATATAGCTGCTTTATTCCCCAAAATAATAGAGCAGGCAAATAGGGGAGATTATGAAGCGATTAGTTTACTAAAACAGGCAGGAATTCATTTAGCAGACTTGACTATTACTGCCTATAACAGATTTGAGTTCGATAGTAAAGTAACAATTGCCTTAAAAGGTGGAGTGTTTTACAATAGTGAACATGTTGTCTCGTCTTTTGAAGATGCAATTGCAGAACATATAAAGGATTTTCAATTGTTAAAGAAGGATATATCAGTTTCTAAGGCTGTATGCAATATCTATAAAATAAGGAGGTAATACTGTGGCATCTATTACATTTAAGAATATACGCAAAGTCTATGACAATGATGTAGTGGCGGTTAAAAATTTTAATCTTGAGATAGATGAAAGGGAGTTTATAGTTCTTGTAGGCCCTTCAGGTTGTGGTAAAACAACTCTCTTAAGAATGGTGGCAGGACTAGAAGAAATTAGCTCAGGGGAATTATATATCGGGGATAGATTAGTTAACAATGTAGCACCAAAGGATAGGGATATAGCCATGGTATTTCAAAACTATGCCTTATACCCTCATATGACGGTATATGATAATATGGCTTTTGGTTTAAAAGTTCGTAAGTTAGACAAGAAGGAAATCGATGAAAGGGTTAGGAATGCTGCAAAAATACTAGGTTTAGAGGATTTACTAAAGAGGAAGCCTAGGGCTTTATCTGGAGGACAAAGGCAGAGAGTTGCTATAGGAAGAGCCATCGTAAGAAATCCTAAGGTATTCCTAATGGATGAGCCTCTTTCAAACTTAGATGCTAAATTGAGAAACGAAATGAGGGCAGAACTACTTAAGCTCCATAATAGATTACAGACTACTTTTATATATGTAACGCATGACCAAACAGAAGCTATGACCTTAGGTGATAGGATTATAATTATGAATTATGGAGAAGTACAACAAATAGGCAATCCTCAAGAGGTTTATGAGAATCCATCGAATGAATTTGTAGCAACATTTATAGGAACTCCAAAGATGAATATATTTGATGGGGAATTGATTAAAGAGGATAATAGATATTTCCTGTTTTTCAATCAGAAGAAAATTGAATTATCAGAAGATATTAATAAAAAATTAATTGAAAGGGATATAAAACCTCAGCCAATAAGGTTTGGTATAAGACCTGAACACATTGATTTAACTGAAGAATTAGAGGACGGTTTCAAAATAAGTGTAGAAATGTCAGAACTTATGGGACATGAAATGTTGATTCATACTGATATTGATGATAATCCTTTAGTAATTAAAATCCCAACCCGTTTTGATATCAAAAATGGCGATAGGGTAGGTATCGCCTTCAGAGTAGACAAAATACATTTATTTGATAAAGAAACAAGTTTTAATTTATTATATAATGGCAAATAATCTTTCCCAAGCAAATGATGTTTGAAAGTACTATCTTTTTTTTACAAGAGAGTGTATAATAAATAATAGGCTACAAGATGTAGCTTATTATTTATTTAGAGAATTAATTAGCAGTTATATCAATAAATAAAGAAAAGAAGGGTACAAATTGAAATAAACAAACACGATTCATAGAAAGGAGATCATCGATGTTTAGATTTTTTAGAAAAAATAAATCCATAGAAATTGTTTCACCTGTTACTGGAAAAATAATACCCATTGAAGAAGTGCCTGATCAGGTCTTTTCAGAAAAGATGATTGGAGATGGATTGGCAATAGATCCTAAAGAAGGAAGGGTTTTATCCCCTATAGATGGAGAAGTGGTTACCATATTTCCAACTAACCATGCAATCGGATTAGTTTCCAAAGAAGGGCTGGAAATCCTTATACACATAGGAATAGATACGGTTGAATTAAATGGAGTTGGATTTACACGAATAATTGAAAAAGATAGCAAAGTAAAAAAAGGAGATTTATTGGTGGAATTCGATATAGACTTAATTAAAGAAAAAGGCAAATCACCCATAACTCCTGTAATAATATCCAATATGGATAAGGTTGAGAATATTGATAAAATTGATAGTGGGGAAACTGTAGGTGGGGAAACGGTTATTTTTACAATAGAATTAGCTTAATACTGGCATTAAACCCTAATAGAGAATGTAATATCTATTAGGGTTTAATGTTTTTTAATGTGTTAATCTATGATATAATTTGAAATGGCAATAGGGGGGAAATATAGTGATAAAATTCATCCATACAGGAGACTTGCATTTAGGTCTTCAATTTAGGAATGTTAGCTTTGATGCTTATAAGGCAAATGAAAGGCGATTAGAATTATGGCAGACATTTGGACGAATCGTAAAAAAAGCAGTAGAGGATAATGTAGATTTTCTTTTCATAGCAGGGGACTTATTTGAAGAAAAATACTTTACTTTAGCTGATATTAAAAAGGTCAGAGATATTTTGGCTAAAGCAAATGAAACTCAAGTCCTTATAGTCGCAGGAAATCATGACCCTTTACATGGCAAGTCTCTGTATAATATTGTAGAATGGTCTGAAAATGTAACTTTATTTAATTCAATAAAGTTGATAAAAAAAGAATTTCCAGAAAAAAATACTTGTGTTTATGGCTATAGTTGGGAAGCTAGTGAAAATAGAAAGGATATATTTAAAGATTTTAATGGTATAGATGAAGATAAAATAAATATATTGATCATTCATGGGGATATATTTGATAAGGAAAGTCCTTATCTACCTTTGAATAAAGATTATATAGAACAATTGGGTTTTGATTATATTGCTTTAGGCCATATACATAAACCACATATTATATCACCTAAAATTGCTTATTGTGGTAGTCCTGAACCCTTAGATTTTGGAGAAATAGGAGAACATGGCATTATCGTAGGGTCTATAGAAAAGAGTAATACTAGGATTGATTTTTTACCCTTTAGCAAAAGAAAATTTATAAAAAAGATTGTAAGAATAGATGAAACATTAGGGTACCTAGATATTTTAAACAGAATAAGGGAATGCGATATAAAAGAGGAGCGGGAAGACCATTTCTATAAGGTTAAATTAGAGGGTGTAGTAGATAGACATGTGGATATCAATGTGATGGATTTAACAAAAGAGTTGGAGGAGGATTTCTATTATATAGAGGTAATAAATGATACGATAATCGATTATGATTTAGATGGACTAGAAAGGGATAATAGAGATAATATAATTGGATATTTTATACGGGAGATGAGACAAAAGAATTTAGATGATAAGATAGTTAGAGACGCTTTATACATAGGCCTAGAAGCTCTTTTGAAAGGTAAGGTGGATATATGATTTTGAAGGAACTAAATCTAATATCCTTTGGTAAATTTGAAAACAAAATTTTTAAATTAGAAGAAGGCTTAAATATTATTTATGGAGAGAACGAATCTGGTAAAACTACAATTCATAATTTTATTTATGGAATGTTCTATGGTTTTTTGAGACCTTATGCAAAAAAGCGATATTATCTGGAAGAATATGAAAGATACAAGCCTTGGTCCAGAAATGAATATATGGGAATTTTGAAGCTTGTTAAAAATGGAAAGGAATATAGAATAGAAAGGGATTTCCATAAAGGAGAGCTAAAGGTATACGATGAATTGACAGGAGAGGATATAACATCCAAGATAGATAATGGAGAAAAGGTTAAACTCCATCTGCCTGGAGTACACTTTTTCGACTTTAATTCTATAGTTTATAAAAATACCATATCCGTAAGTCAATTGGGAAATAGAGTTGACCTGGACCTATCTAAAGAAGTAAAGGATAGATTAGCCAATATAAGTACTAGTTTAGATGATGAAGTATCTGTAAAGGAAGCAGTTGCCTATTTAGAGGATGAATTAAAAAAGATTGGTACAGGTAAAGCTTATACAAAGCCTTATGGCAAGGTTTTAATTCAGTTGGAGAAGTTGAGAGAAAAAAGAAAGCTAGTAATGGAAAAACAAAAGGAGTATAATAATACTGTTGATGAAATAAATATTATAAGAAAAAGAATTGAACATGAAGAAGAGGAACTTTTAGGTCTCAAAGATCTATTGGTAAAAGCTGAACTATTGGAGAAGAAGAGGTTTTATGATGAGATATTAGATTTACAGGAACAAATTAAATCTTTGGATAAGAATATTGAATTATTGAAACCCTATTCTTTCTTGAACTTAGAAGATTATACAACAGGCCTAAAGTTTGCAAAGGATTTGGAAATTTTAGATAACCAAATAGAGAGCTTAAGATCAAAGATAGATGGTTTGGAGTTAAGGATCAAGAAAGATGTTTTGAAAGAAGATGGACAAATTATAAAGGATATAAAGGTAGATGAATTAACTGAAGATGTAAATTCATTTAATGAGATGGAAGATGAAAGGAATGACCTAGTTTTAAATAGCCAGCAGAATAGATTGGAAATTCTAAATGGAGAGGCAAAGAATTTAGAGGAAAGAATAAAGGGATTGAAAATTAAGGGATATGCATTCCTGTTATTTGGAGCTATTGCTCTTGGATTAGTTTTAGTTAATCCATTAATTGGAATTTTACTCCTAGCATTTACAGGCCTTTTTATAGCTACCAGAAAAACCATTAGTAAATATAGTTATGAATTGGATAAGTTAATGAATAATATAAAAATCATTGGGGTAGAGGAAGAAAAGAGGAAGAATAGGTTGTATGCAATTGACGAAAAGCAAAAAGGGATATTACACAAATATAGCTGTTCTTCAAAAGTAGAATTAAACCAATTATATGAAAAAGTACGATTGATGCAAATTAAATATAGTCAAGATTTGGAATACATAAATCGCCTAAAGTCAGAGTTAGAAGAAGCTAAAAATCTATTGGAAAGGAAAAGCGGAGATAGGCAATATATTAAAGAAAGATTAGATGAAATACTTTACAAAAACAAATCCAATACATTAGAGGAATTTAAAGAGGGTTTAGATAAGAATAAGGATTATGAAAGATTGCTATTAGATAGGGAAGGAAAGGTAGAAGCTATAAAGAGGATTTTGGGAGATACTACCTTGGAAGAATTAGAGTCAATACTATCGGAGTTTGATGAGGATTATTTTAATATAGACAAGCTGGATATTTCCCATGTAAAAAATCAAATTAAATTGAAGGAAGAATCCCTTTCTACTCTCAAGAGTACTTGGGCTAGATTGGAAGGACGAATTAACAGCTTAAATGATGAGATAAAATATTTGGCAGATATTGAAGGTGAAATAAATAGGCTGGAAGCTGAAGCCAAATATTATAAAGACAGGATTAATTCTATAGAAATAGCAAAGCGCACAATAGAAAAAATTTCTCGGGAAATACATAATCAGTTTGCCCCAGAAATAAATAGGCAGGTTAGTAGAATAATAAATCTTATTTCCAAGGGTAAATATGGAAGGGTAAAGGTAAGAGATGATCTAAACATGGCAGTAGAAAACCCCTCTACTGGTGAAATAATCCCAATAGATAGCTTAAGTGGAGGTACTGTTGATCAGTTATACTTTGCTTTAAGGTTTAGCATAACAACCTCAATAAAAGGTGCTAGTTTACCATTAATACTAGATGATTGCTTTATTCAGTACGATAACCATCGATTAGGAAATATATTAAAATTTATTGCAGAAATAAGTAAAGAAAGACAGATAATTCTTTTTACTTGCCATTATCGAGAAAAACAGATATTAGATAAATTGGGCTTAGAATATAATTTTATAAGTTTAAGTTAATATACTTTATTTTCTTCCTATGAGGTGATTCCGTTGATATATGGAATTGGAGATTTACATTTAGACCATACAAAAGCAAAACCCATGAACATATTTGGCGAGAATTGGGTTAATCATGACGAGAAAATATACAAAAGTTGGGAAAAAATGATAAAGGATGATGATTTAGTATTATTGCCTGGTGATATATCCTGGGCACTGAAGTTAAGTGAGGCTTACCATGATTTAAAAATGATAGACGATTTGCCTGGTTATAAGGTAATAACTAAAGGGAATCATGATTACTGGTGGACAGGACCTAAGAAATTAAAGGAGTTAAACTTAAAAACCATAACCTTTATTCAAAACAATAGCTTTGTTTATAATAATATTGGTATTGGAGGCACTAGAGGTTGGATATCAGAAGATTATGAAGGTTTTAGTTCACAGGACAGAAAAATATTTAATAGGGAATTAAATAGATTGGAATTGTCTTTGTCAAGCATTGTTGATAAGGTAGATTTTAAAATTGCAATGCTTCATTATCCTCCTTTTAATATGGATAAGAGTCCAAATGAATTTGTAGATTTAATGGTAAATTATAAGGTGGATATATGTATCTATGG
Source organism: Tepidimicrobium xylanilyticum (assembly GCF_900106765.1). Taxonomy (NCBI): domain Bacteria; kingdom Bacillati; phylum Bacillota; class Tissierellia; order Tissierellales; family Tepidimicrobiaceae; genus Tepidimicrobium; species Tepidimicrobium xylanilyticum. Next base: position 5,262 of record NZ_FNNG01000017.1, on the reverse strand, counting down.
TCATTTGCATGCAGAAGGGCATAGATTCGCAGTGGAAGGTAATATTCTAGGGATACAGTTTTACTGTGTTTCTAGTGATTTTATAGATTTTAAACCCAAAAAAATATTTAATGGGAGGTATTAGTATGAAGGTAATTGTTGAAAAAAACTATGAGGAGCTTAGTAAAACTGCAGCTAATATCATTAAAGATGAAATAGCAAAAAAACCTAATTTAGTATTAGGCTTGGCAACTGGAAGCACTCCAGAAGGAATGTATAGAGAATTAATTAGGTTACACAAGGAAGAAGGATTGGATTTTTCTCAGGTAACGACCTTTAATTTAGATGAGTATGTTGGAATCGATAAAGACCATCCAAATAGCTACCACTATTATATGAAGACTACCTTATTTGACCACATTAATATTGATCCTAATAATACATTTATTCCCGATGGAAAGGTTGAAAATCCAGAAAAATACTGTAAAGAATATGATAGGTTAATTGAAGAAAAAGGCGGTATAGATTTGCAAGTATTAGGTATAGGAGAAAATGGGCATATTGCCTTTAATGAACCCGATGAAGCATTAAATGTAGGTACTAGCGTTGTAAATTTAACTGAATCCACCATTCAGGCAAATTCTAGATTTTTTGACTCTATAGATCAAGTACCTAAAACTGCAATTACCATGGGGATAGGCAGTATAATGAAGGCAAAGAAGATCATTCTACTAGCTAATGGAAAGAAGAAAGCTAATGTAATTAAAGAATTGTTAAAGCAAGATAAAATCACTACAAAACTGCCAGCGAGCATCCTACTATTGCACCCAGATGTTACCGTAATAGTTGATGAAGAAGCGTATAATGGTTAAATCAGGAAAGCTTCTAATTAGGAGGCACATTCTATGGCCAAGGAAATAGAAGTCAAGGTATTAAATATCGATTTGCAATATATGGAGAATAGGTTGAAGGAAATGGGAGCTAAACTAATAGCAATAGAAGATCAGAAAAACTTTGTTATAGATTCTAAAGATAAGTATATTGAAAGGGAGCTAAATAGCTATCTTAGGATTAGGGAGAACAAGAATCTTATTACCGATGAAACTAATATATATTTAACCTTAAAGAAAAATGTTAGCGTAAAAGGAAGTAGAAAAAACATTGAGATTACTACTCGAATAGAGGATATAGAGTCTATGCTATCCATTTTGAAAGATTTAAAATATGGTGTTGTTGCAAAGGGGCATAAATTAAGGAAATCCTATCTTTATGAAAACATTAGGTTTGATTTAGATCAATGGGACGAAGAAACTTATCCCTATCCATATATGGAAATAGAAGTTCATAATGAAGAAGATTTAGAAAAAGCCATAGAACTCTTAAATATTGATAGAAAAAATATTTCAACTAAATCCATAATAGAATTGAAGGAGGAATTAAAGGAACCAAAAAACATACACTGAATAATATATAATAAAGTATGTTTTTTGGGGAGGTTTAAACATTGGCTGGGTTATTTGAAGGATTAGCTAAAGGTGGTGAAAGCAGTATAATATTACTGTTAATACTGCTCCTATTATTTAGCAGTGGATTTAAAGGAGGATATGGTCGTAAATTTGATGAAGAGATAATACTTCTATTTCTAATCATATTCATATTTGGCATATTTTAAACACAGTAGGAAGACTACTGTGTTTTTTCTCTATCCAGAAACAGGAATTTAATAGAATACAAACCTGCTAACCCAACTAACCCATATATTAGCCTGCTTAAAGCTGAATTTACACCTCCAAAAATTGTTGCAACTAAGTCGAATTGGAACAATCCAATTAGTCCCCAGTTAAGGGCACCTATTATAACTAGTATTAATGCTAGAGTATCCATTTGATCACTCCTCTTTTATTCTTTAGATTGATGAATGTAACATTCCTATTCTTGAAATATGATTCCCAGAAAACTAAATTATATACAAAATAGTAACCTTATTGGAATTAATTACATAATATACAATGAGAAAGTAAAAAAGGAGGTTCGAATCATGGTAGATGATAATAATATTGTTGGAGGAAAAAGGAAAAGAGGAATTGGTGGCATCTTTGACCAAGTTGACGATGAACTATTGTTCTTCTTCTTATTATTAGTAGTATTATTTAATAATGGATGTTGGTTTAATGGAGGAGACGATTCTTTACTATTCTTCTTCCTATTACTAGTTATACTGTTCACAAATGGTTGGTGCTTTTAACCCCGTATTATAATACGGGGATTTTTTAATTTAGAATTGATTTTTAATATGTAATTAGAAATTATAACCAATATAATAATATTAATTTTAATAAAGGTTTAAAATACTTTAAGAAATAATTTCTAAGGGTATTTTTTAAAAACAAATAAAAAGTATAGCATATTAATATAAATATGTTATAATATATATATAAAATCATTCAAATAGGAGGATACAATATGTCGCGTTACAGATATATTAAATGGTTTAATCAGATCGGGAAAGGTGATATACCCATTGTTGGGGGCAAGGGGGCAAATTTAGGAGAGCTGACCCAAAAGGGATTAAACGTCCCACCAGGTTTTTGTGTAACTGCTCAAGCTTATACTTATTTTATAAATAAAGCTCAATTAAATGATAAGATAAAATTACTAATTGAGAATACAGATGTGAAAGATTCTATTGATCTACAAAAGACTAGTGTAGAAATTCAAGAGCTGATAAATTCAGCTAATATTCCAAATGACTTGGAAAATGAGATAATATCAGCCTATGATCAATTTAGCCAAGAAATAAAATTAGAAAATCCAGAAGTGGCTGTTAGGTCATCTGCCACAGCCGAAGATTTGCCAGAGGCTTCCTTTGCAGGGCAACAGGATACCTACCTTCATATAAGGGGAAAGGAAGAACTATTAAACCACATTAGAAAGTGCTGGGCTTCATTGTGGACAGCAAGAGCCATATTTTATAGAGAAGAGCAGGGGTTTGATCATTTTCAAGTAAGTCTTTCCGTAGTAGTGCAGAAGATGGTCAATAGCGAAAAGTCTGGGGTGATGTTTACTGCTAATCCAGTTAATGGTAATAGGGATGAGATGATGATAAATGCCAGTTGGGGTTTAGGTGAAGCAGTAGTATCTGGAGCTGTAACTCCGGACGAATTTATAGTAGATAAAAGGACAAGGGAAATTAAGGAAACGCATATTGCTGAAAAGACGGTGATGGTGGTTAAAAAGGATGAAGGTATAGGTACTATAGAGATAAAAGTGGGAGATTGTATAGGCTATGAAAATGTAAACAGGAAATGCTTATCTGACGAAGAAATATTGAAATTGATTGATTTTGGGCTTAAAATTGAAGAGCTATATGGAAGTCATCAAGACATAGAATGGGGATTTGACAAGGAAACAAAGGAATTGTATATATTACAATCCAGACCCATTACTACCATAAAGGAGGACGAAAAATTGGAAAATAAAACTGAATCTTTAGAGTTGAAGTCTTTAGTTAGAGGGCTGGCGGCTTCCCCAGGTATTGGTATGGGAAAGGTAAAAAAGATAAAGGACATTTCAGAAATATCTAGAATTGAAGAAGGGGATGTTTTAGTAACCGTTATGACAAATCCAGACATGGTTCCAGCTATGAGAAGAGCCAATGCAGTTGTAACGGAAGAAGGTGGTAGAACTTGTCATGCTGCTATCGTGTCGAGAGAATTAGGTATTCCATGTATTGTAGGAGCAAAAGGAGCAATGGAAATATTAGAAGAAGGTGGTGTAATAACTGTAGATGCAAAAAGAGGAGTAGTATATGAAGGAGCAGTATTAAAAGAAGAGAAAGAGGAAATAAAAGTACAATCTGTACCTCAAGGATTTGCTTTAGATAGCAATCTATTAAGCCAATTAGCACCTATTACAGGAACTAAAATATATATGAACTTAGGAGAACCTTCTATAATTGGAAGATATAAGGACCTTCCTTTTGATGGAATTGGGTTAATGAGAACTGAATTCATATTTACTAATATGGTAGGAGCTCATCCAATGTATTTAGTAAAAACTGGGCAAGGTAAGCTTTTAATAGACAAAATGGCAGAAGGAATTACTATGGTAGCTCAGGAAATCCATCCAAGGCCTGTAGTAGTTAGATTGAGCGATTTTAGAACAAATGAGTTTAGAGGATTAAAGGGTGGAGACGAAGTAGAACCAATTGAAGCTAACCCAATGATAGGATGGAGGGGGGTATCTAGATACATTTCTCCAGAATATGAAAAAGGATTTAGATTAGAATGCAGGGCATTAAGAAAGGTAAGAGAAGAATTTGGTTTAGACAATGTGTGGGCTATGTTACCTTTTGTAAGGACTACCTGGGAACTTGAGAAGGTAAAAAAGATAATGGCAGAAGAAGGACTAGTTCAAAATAAAGGATTTAAGATCTGGATAATGGCTGAAGTTCCATCCGTAATATTTGAAGCAGAAGAGTTTGCTCAAATGGTTGATGGATTTAGCATTGGAAGTAACGATTTAACCCAGCTTGTCATGGGGGCAGATAGGGACTCAGGAATATTGAATAATATGGGATATTTTGATGAGAGAAATGAAGCAGTAAAAAGAGCTATATCCATGTTGATTAAAGCAGCCCATAAATATGGAAAAACTGTTTCTATCTGTGGTCAAGGTCCATCTCAATATCCAGAATTTGCAGAATTCCTAGTACATGAAGGAATAGACAGTATAAGCGTTAATCCTGATACAGTAGCCTATACTAGAAGATTAGTAGCAGCAGTAGAACAGAGGATAATATTGAATAAATTGAGGAATTTATAATTAAATAACCATTAATAGACCCATATAAAAATCTAAGAGGATTTATTAAATTACAATAGATATAGAATAGATAGTTTAATACAACTGCCTATTCTATATCTTTTTTTACATAATCTTTAGTAGGGTAATGCAAAAAATAGTATTAATAGTATAATATGTTTATATTAGTAAAGCTTTGATGTAAAAGTGTTAAGATACGAGAAGTTATTTTAGAGAATAACAAAAGGAGATATTTGCTAATTGATTATAATGGTATATATAGGTTCTAGTATTAAAACGAAAGATATTTAGTTTCGATGAAAGTGCTAAATTTAAAGAAGAAAACAAGCAATTAAGGGATTATGATCCAAAAAACATATGACAGTTGTATTTGTCAACCGAAAACTGTACCATATTTCAATCGAAAACTGGGCCAGTTGAAATAAAAAATTAATTGCTCTTTTCTAACCACTCTCTGGT